>DATADA010000102.1:0-5586 GCA_036258775.1 Candidatus Limnocylindria bacterium
CGATGGGGATCACCCAGGTGATCGGCAGATCCAATTGCTCCTCCGATGATCAGGCCCCGGACCTGCGCAAGCGCGCCGGCGCGGCGCGGCTCGGCGGGGACCCGGGAGGCGGGTCGTACACACGGAAACGCCGGCGGGCGATCTCGTCGCGAATGCCCGCCAGCGAAGGCGCCGGGATTCTAGCACGGGGCGGGCGACGCCCGGGGCCCCGGGCGTCACGGGAGCCAGCGCGGGTCGAAGCCGTCCTCCGAGAGCCGCTCGACGACCTCTCCGCCGGCGAGGAGCCACAGGCCGGTCAACGGCCGCCCCTCGCTCGTGGCGGTCCCGGCCACGGCGAGCCGATCCGGCTGCGGCGCGAACGCGATCCAGGCCCCCGCGAGCTCCGCTCCGGACCCGAGCGACTCGCTGCGCCCCGAGACCGAGGCCGCGATCCGCGGAAGGCCGATCGGCGCGGCGGGGTCCGCCGCCTCCGGACCGTCGCCGTCCGAGCGGATGAAGGCGAGCTGGCCGGAGCCGGCAAGGGCCGGGCGGACGGCGCCGCGGCCGAACGCGGTGCGGGCCGGCGAGCCGTCCCCACGTGACACCGTCCAGATCTCGAGGCGCGCCATGTCGTCGGAGCCGAGGCGCAGCGCGATCGCGTCGACGCGAGCGACGCCATCGCGGCTGGTGGGCGCAAGCAGGGCGCGCCGGCCCTCCCGTGCCGCGCTGACCGCGACCGCCGACGAGTCCGGGAGCCAGGCCGGTGGAGACGCCGCCGACAGCGGAGCGAGCAGAAGCCGCCCGGTGTCCAGCTCGACGATGCCGACGTTCCCATCCGCAGCGACGAAGGCGAGCGCCCCGCCGTCCGGGGAGAATCGCGGCGCCCGGGCGCCCGCTGCGGCGGCCGGCGCGTCCGTCTCCGCCGTGCTCGCCGGAGGGCCGGGGCTCGCCTCGTCGTCCGCGATCCGCAGCGGACGCGGCCCCCCGCCGTCGGCGTCGCGCAGCCAGATGCCGTGCGCCGCCCCGGTGGCGGCGTCCCAGCGGGCCAGCGCCACCGTGCGGCCGTCCGGCGCGTAGGCCGGGTCGGCCTCGATCAGGCCCGGATCGGTGAGCACCCGGCGCTCGGTGCCGTCGGCGGCGTAGCGCACCACGCGTCGGCCGTCCGCCACCACGAACGAGCGCCCGTTCGGGTTGACGGCGTAGTCCCGTACCGGGTTCAGCTCGGCCGAGACCTGCCGCTGGTTCGTTCCATCGGGGTTCATCGACCACAGGTTGGTGACGCCGGTCCGGTCGGAGAGGAAGACGAGCTGGTTCGCGAGCGACCGCAGCGGCGCGCCGGTGGTGAAGGTCCATTCGCCGGTCCGCGGCAGGGGCGAGCCGTCCAGCGCACGCACATCGAGGCCGAGCTCGACGGAGAAGGTGGTGTTCGCCGGCAGCGCGCCGGAAGGCCGGAAGATGAGGGTGCGCGCCTCCTCTGGTCGTTCGGCGGGCTCGCCGTCCGCGCGAGCGGCGAGCACCGTCCCGGCGGCGTCCGGCACCAGGCGCAGGGCATCGGCGTCGACCGTCTCGGCGTCGAGCGGGCGATCGAAGACGACGGCGACCGGGGTCGTGATGGCGACGCCCTCCGCTTCGTCGGCCGGGAGGCGCAGGACGGGCTCGAGGCCGGCCGCGACGGTCGTGAACGAGAAGCGGACCGGGGACGCCAGCGTCACGCCGGCCGAGTCGCTCGCCCGGCGCCCGACGAGCACCTCGTAGCGCTGGTCGGGGGCGAGCGGGAGCTGCGGGACGATCTCGAGTCGATCGCCGACCCAGCGGAGCTCCCTGGGGAAGCTCGGCCGGACGTCGAGGGCGGCCTCCACCGACGCGGTGTCCATCAGCCGCGAGAACGCCACCACGATCGGCCCGTCGAGCGGCGCGTCGTCGGCCCCGTCGGCGGGCTGCGTGTCGACCACTTCCGGCGGCCCCACCGTGCTGAACTCGAAGGCGGGTGCCGGGTCGCTGGCAACGTTCCCGGCCGCGTCGCGCACCCCTGGCCGCAACTCCACCACGAAGGTCGACTCGAGCGGGAGCTGCTGCGCGGGGGTGAAGACCATCACCGCGCCGCTCCAGCTGAAGCTGCCGGACACGGCCGGCTCGACGCTGAACGCCCGCTGCGCGCTCTCGGCGATGACCGGCTCCGAGAAGACGACCTCGATCGAGGTCGCGGTCAGTGCGACCCGCTCCTGGCCGGGCGCCGGCTGCGTGAGGGCGACGCGGGTGACCTCGGGCGCGCGCGCGTCGACCGTGGTCGCGACGTACAGGACGGCGATCAGGATGGCGACGCCGACGGCAGAGACCGCGATGATGCGCGGCCAGAGCGAGCGCACCGGCCCCAGGCGCTACCGGTGTCGCAGGCGGGCGGGAAGGATCTGGAGCTCGTCGCGATACTTGGCCACGGTGCGCCGCGCCAGGGCGATGCCTTCGCCGGCGAGGAGGTCGGCGATCTCCTGGTCGGAATAGGGACGGCGCGGATCCTCGTTCTCGATCAGCTTGCGGATCTGGTCCTTCACGCCCAGCGAGGCGGTGAAGAAGTGGCTGAAGGGGACCACCTCGCCGGACGGGATCATCACGAACTTGTCGGCGGTGGCGCGGCTCACCGTGGACTCGTGCATGCCGATCAGCTCGCCCACCTCGGCCCGCGTCAGCGGCCGCAGGTGCTGGACCCCGTGGAGCAGGTAGTCGCGCTGCTGCTCGCACAGGCACTCGGCGATACGCTGGATCGTCGCCCGCCGACGGTTGATGTTGTCGATGAAGAACTTGGCGCGGCCGACGTACTCGCGGACGTGCTGCTTGTCGTCCTCGCTCGTCTCGTTGCTGCGCAGGCGCGCCGACAGCGCCGAGTAGATGGGCGCGACCCGGAGGTTGAAGCGGCGCGACTCGATGACCTCGACGACGAGCTCGCCCTCGACCTCGCGGATGATGACGTCGGGGCGCACGATCGGCCGCGCGCCGTCGCCGCTGACCGCCGCGGTGAAGGCGGAGGCCGGATAGGGGTTGAGGTTCGACTTCACGAACTCGGCGGTCGCCACCACCTCGCCGGCGGGCACGCCGAGCGCGTGGCCGATCTCGCGGAAGCGCTTCTCGCCGAGGTCGTGGAGGTGGTCGCGGATGACCGTCTCGGCGATGCTCGGCACCTCGACCTCGTCCTCCTGCTCGCGGAGGTAGGCGACCTGCGACAGCAGGCTCTCGGTGATCGAGCGCGAGCCGATGCCGATCGGCTCGAGGCCGCGCATCGCGGCCAGGACGTCCTCGACGTCGGCGACGTCGACGTCGGTGTCGGCCGCGATCTCGCCGTTGGACGCCGTCAGGAACCCGCTGTCGTCGAGCGCGCCGATGACATAGTCGGCCACGTGGTGCAGCCGCTCGGGCAGCAGCGCGTGGAGGTTCCAGCGCAGGTGCTCGTCGAGCGTGAACTCGGCCTCCGCCCGAGCGATCGGGTCGAACTCGTCCTCGTCGTCACGGAGCTTCGTCGGCGCGTCCGACGGGAGTTCGTCGCCGGCGATGTGCGCGCCGTCCTCGCCGTCGCCCCCCTTGCGCGGCATGCATTCGGTGCAGTAGTTCCCTGCGATCGGCGAGCCGCAGATCGGGCAGGCGGGCAGCTCGAGCATCTCGAGAGCCGGATTTTCGTCGAGCTCCTGGCTGATCGCCTCGTGCAGCTCGACCGAGCTCATCTGCAGGATGTAGTTCGCCGCAATCTGCTTGGGCGTGACCTTGACCTGCAGGGTCGGCTGCAGCTGCTGGTTCAGCTCGATCGACATCGGCTCCTCTCGTCCCGCCCCCGGGACGGGGCGAGGCCGGCTCCCTGATTCGCGCCGGCGGCGACTGATTGCCCGGCTGGCTCCGGGGCCCGTGATTATAGGCGGGAGCGTTCGGCGCTCGATTACCCGGTCGGCGGGCGAGCCCAGCCACCCTCAGGCGGAGCCAGGCAGTTGAGGCGGCGCAGGACCGAAACCGACGGGCCGAAGGTGACGAGGCTGTAGCCGCCGGGGTCCTGCCCGACCCGACGCCGGTACTCGGACATCGGCAGGCCGAGCAGGGCGCAGAGCCGCAGCCGGTTCACATGATTGTGAGCGACGACGATCGCCGTTCGGCCGCGCTCGGCGCCCAGCCAGCCCTCGACCTGCTCGAAGACCGGCATCGCGCGCGCCGCCACGTCGCCTCCCGACTCGCCGCCGGGGCAGCGGGTCGCGAACGGATCGGCCTCCCAGCGCTCGCGGAGCTCGGGATCGCGCTCCCGGCACTCGGACGGGGTCAGTCCCTCCCAGCCGCCGTAGGCGATCTCGAGCAGACCCGGCTCGACCTCGATTGACGTCTCCTCGGCGCCGATCTCTGCCGCGATGGCCGACGCGGTCTGACGGCAGCGGAGCGCGGGGCTGCTCACGATGCGAGTCGCGTCATGCGGCAGCTCCGCGAGCTCCATCGCGATCGCGCCGCCGATCCTCGCCGCGAGCCGCGCGCCCTCGGGGACCAGTGGCGGATCGCTGGCCTGCCCCAGGTTGCGACCCGACTCGCTCGCCGCCGTGGTCGCGTGCCGGACGAGGAACAGGCTGCCCATCGGCCGCGGAGTCTACCGGCGCCGGCGGGGGGCGGCGGCCACGGGCTTCGCTATGCTGTGCGCCGCCGTGTTGACCCGACGGGAGATCCCCGCTTGACCGACCTGCCCGCCGAAAGCGCACCGGCCGCCCCCTCCTCCTCCCGCCGGGTCTTCGGCTGCGCGTTCGAGATCGTCGAGACGCTCGTCCTGACCCTCGTCATCTACCTGATCATCCACAACTTCGTGGCGCAGCCGTTCGAGGTCGAGCAGACCTCGATGCTCCCGACGATCGCGCCCCACGAGTACGTCCTGATCGACAAGCTCTCTCCGCGCTGGCACGACTACGAGCGAGGCGACGTGGTCGTCTTCAGCCCGCCGGCCGGTGAGCAGGGCGGCGTGCCGTTCATCAAGCGTGTCATCGGGCTGCCCGGCGAGACGGTCACGCTCCGGAACGGCAGGGTGTTCGTGACGACGACCGACGGCCGCACGCTCGAGCTGCCCGAGGGGTACATCGCCCTGCGGACGGACGGCACACCGGTTGAGACGATCCCGCGCGACGCGCCGGGGACCGAGGAGTGGACGATGGACGAGAGCGAGTACTTCGTGCTCGGCGACAACCGCGTCCAGAGCCAGGACTCGCGCGTCTTCGGGGCGATTCCGCGCGATCTGATCGTGGGGCGTGCCTGGCTGCGCTACTTCCCGCTCGACCGTCTGGGATTCATACCCCACCCCGACTATCCGGGTGCGCCGGAGACCGGCGCGCGCGACGAAGGCCTGCTGCCGCTGGCGTTCGTCCTCGTGGTGGCCAGTCAGCCGCGCGGCGGCTCCTCGGCCACGATCCAGGGATCGATGGCTCGTTCGTAGGAGGCGAGCGCGTCGCCGCCGAACCACAGGTCGAGCTCGGTGCGCGCGGTCTCCGGTGCGTCCGACGCGTGGATCAGGTTCCGCAGCCCGCTGATGCCTAGGTCGCCGCGGATCGTCCCCGGTTCCGCCTCGTTCGGCATCGTCTTGCAGACCAGCCGGCGAACACCCGC
>DATADA010000103.1:0-2326 GCA_036258775.1 Candidatus Limnocylindria bacterium
GCCGTTGGCTGACCTCTCTGATGCGGCGTGGGTCGAGTCCCCGGGCGAGATCCGGGTCCGCTTCGAGGAGCTGTACCGAGCCGCTGCCCGCCTCTGGCATGCGCACGTTCCTTCGTTAGTTACGGCTGCCGGCAGTCCGACCGTCTGGCTCTGGCGGAGCTGCCGACTAAAGGAGCACGGCCGGACGCTCCCGAATACATGGGCGGCGCCTCAACCAACCCGGAGAGTAGCGCGCTCACCGGCGGATGCGAAGGGCTTTGGACAACCGTTTCGGCTACGACCCCTTCCGCCGGTGAGCATTCTTGAGCATTTCAGCCGAGTCAGCCCGCGCGGCGCAAGCTCCGGCCGGCGAAGTTGTCCGTCTGGCTGTGGCAGTTAGGGCACAGCAGCTCGAGATTCTCCAGGCGGTTGTCGTCACCGTCCCCGTTGACGTGATGCAGGGCGAGGCTCAGCGGCTTTCCTAGCCAGTCAGAGATACCGCAGATCTCGCAGCGCTCCTGCTTGAGCCCAAGTCGTATCAGCCGCCGCTTGACGTGCCCGCGATGACGACGGCCGGCGAGCAGCGCTTCCAGCGGCATCGCCTGAGGTCGTGGTAGGAGGTCGCCACGGCGCACGGCGTCGGTCCACGTGCTGCTGGCAAAGCCGAAGTGCCTCATGCACGCTCGGACGCCGTTCCCCTCGTCGTGGAAGCGCTGCACCTCCGTCCAGTCGTAACGCGGCGCCGGCCCCGCGCCCGGTCTTCCGAGGCGGCGGCGGTGATAGGCCACCGTCGGCTTGGAGATGCCGAGCTTGCGCGCGATCTGGCCCCCGGTGAGGCCCTCGTCGAGCAATGCGGCTACGAGTTCCCTGGTCGTCACGAACACATGTTCGCGCTCACGGCGGACGGAATGCAGGCCCCGAGCGGCTAGACTGACCGGGCCGCTGCGGGATGGGGTAATTGGCAGCCCGGCTGGTTCTGGCCCAGTTAGTCCAGGTTCGAGTCCTGGTCCCGCAGCCTTGTCAGGCCGCCGCCTGCTCCGCCCAGTCGCGGTGCAGCCGCCAGTAGGCGCCCTCGGCGGCCAGCAGCTCCTCGTGGGTTCCCTGCTCGACGATCCGGCCGTGGTCGAGCACGACGATCCGGCCCGCGCGCTGGATCGTGGACAGCCGGTGGGCGATGACGATCGCGGTCCGGCCGGCCAGCAGGCGGCGCAGGCCGGCCTCGATCCGGCCCTCGGTGTGGATGTCGACGTTCGAGGTCGCCTCGTCGAGCACGAGGATCCGCGGGTCGGCGACGAGCGCGCGGGCGAACGCGACCAGCTGGCGCTGGCCGGCGGAGAGCTGGGCGCCGCGCTCGCCGGTCGGGGTGTCGTAGCCGTGCTCGAGCGCCGCGATGAACTCGTGGGCGCCGACCGCGCGGGCCGCGGCCTCGACCTCCTCCGGGGTGGCGTCCGCGCGGCCGAACGCGATGTTCTCGCCGATCGTGCCGCTGAACAGGAACGCCTCCTGGGGCACGATGCCCATCTGGGAGCGCAGCGAGGCCGCCGTGACGTCGCGCAGGTCGTGGCCGTCGACCAGCACGCGGCCCGACACCGGGTCGTAGAACCGTGCGACGAGCTTGGCGAGCGTGGACTTGCCGGCGCCGGTCGCGCCGACCAGGGCCACGGTCTGGCCCGGCGGCACGTGCAGCGAGACGTGGCAGAGCGCGTCGCCGGAGCCGTAGGAGAACGTGACGTCGTCGAAGTCGATCTCGCCGCGGATCCGCGGCAGCTCGATCGCGTCCGGCGCGTCGCGGAGGTCGGGCTCCTCGTCGAGCAGCTCAAAGATCTTGTCCAGCGCCGCCATCCCCGCCTGGTAGGTCGTGTAGAACTGCGACAGCGACTGGATCGGGTCGAAGAAGTTGTTCAGCGCGGCGATGAACGCGACGAGCACGCCGACCGTCACCTCGCCCTCGATCGCCTGGTAGCCGCCGTAGAGCAGGATCCCGGCGGTCGCCAGGCCCGACAGCAGCTCCACCGACGGGAAGTAGGCGGCGTTGAGGTTGACGGTCTTCATGTTCGCGTCGCGGTTCTCGTCGTTGAGCTCGGAGAAGCGCTCCATGTGGCGTTCCTCCTGGGCGAACGAGCGGACGACGCGGATGCCCGACAGCGTCTCCTGCAGGTAGGCGGTGATCGCCGCCACCTTCTCGCGCGTGAGCCGGTAGGCGTCCGCGCTGACGATCCGGAACGCGAGCGAGCCGATCGCCAGCACGGGGAAGACGAGGAACGTCAGCAGCGCGAGCTCGAGGTCGAGGACGATCAGGATCGCGGCGGTGCCGATCAGCGTCAGCGTCGAGCCGAACAGCGTCACC
>DATADA010000104.1:0-7442 GCA_036258775.1 Candidatus Limnocylindria bacterium
CCCGCGGTGATCAGGGCGAAGTTCACGAAGCTCGCGCTCCCGAGCCACGCCACCGGCCCGGCGTTGAAGATGCCCAGGATCGCGTTGAACAGCCCGGTGTTCTCGTTCGGGAAGTAGACGAAGCGCCAGATCAGCCCGAGCGCCGTCGCCGCGATCGCCATGGGCAGGAAGACGATGGCCTTGATGACGGCCTCGTATCGGACTCGGGTCGCCATGACGGCGATCAGCAATCCGAAGAGAACGCAGCCGCTCGTGTAGAAGACGACCCACAGCAGGTTGTTGAAGAGCGCGCCGCGCGGCGGAAACCTGCCGAGGTCGAGGAACTTCGGGTCTCGTGTCAGCAGCTGGATGTAGTTGCCGAGCCCGTTCTCGAAGCTCAGGACGATCGTGCTGATCGTCGGGTAGAGCATGAACACCGCCAGCAGGAACAGAGCAGGAGCCAGGAAGAGGCTCGCCGCCAGGCTCCAGCCGCCCATCAACCGGCTCACCCCACGCTGCCGTGGGATCGCCCCCGCACAGGAGCCTGACGGAGCGGAGCGTTGTCGTCATGAGTAACGTCTCGGCGCGGGCGATCCCACGGCAGCGGGGGGTGAGCCGGCTCATCGGCGGCTGGAGCCTGGCGGCGAGCCTCTTCCTGGCCCCTGCCCTCTTCCTGCTCGCGGTGTTCATGCTCTACCCGACGGTCAGCACGATCGTGCTGAGCTTCGAGAACGGGCTCAACAACTACATCCAGCTGCTGACGCGGGATCCGAAGTTCCTCGACCTCGGGAGGTTTCCCCCGCGCGGAGCGCTCTTCAACAACCTGCTGTGGGTCGTCTTCTACACCAGTGGCTGCGTCCTCTTCGGCCTCCTGATCGCCGTCATGGCGACCCGGGTTCGCTACGAGGCGGTGATCAAGGCGATCGTCTTCCTGCCGATGGCGATCGCGGCCACGGCGCTCGGCCTGATCTGGCGCTTCGTCTACTTCCCCAACGAGAACACCGGGCTGTTCAACGCGATCCTGGGCATCTTCAACGCCGGGCCGGTGGCGTGGCTCGGGAGCGCGAGCTTCGTGAACTTCGCCCTGATCACCGCGGGCATCTGGGGCTCGGTGGGGTTCGCGACGGTCATCCTGTCCGCCGCGCTCAAGAGCATCAGCAGCGAGATCCTCGAGGCCGCCCGCGTCGACGGCGCGCGCGAGGGCCAGATCTTCTGGCGAATCATCGTGCCGATGCTGTCGCTGCCGATCTCGGTGGTGGCGGTGACGCTGGTCATCAACGTCATCAAGCTGTTCGACCTGATTTTCGTCATGTCGCAGGGCGGCCCCGCCAACTCGAGCCGGGTCATCGCGTTCTCGATGTACCAGGACGCATTCCCGTCGCGCAACTTCGACTACGGCGCGGCGATCGCGGTCATCATGCTGCTGATCCTGCTGCCGGTCATGGCCTTCAATGTGCGCCGCTTCCGTGCTGAGCGGGTGACGCAATGAGCGCCGCGTTCGGGAGCGACATCGTCCAGGCACCGGCACGGACGCCCGCCCAGCGTCTCACCCGCATGCTCGGCAAGACGCCGATCCACATCGCGCTGGGTGTCATCGCGCTGATATGGCTCGTCCCCACGGTCGGGCTGCTGATCACGTCGTTCCGCCCGAGGAGTGAGATTCAGTCCACTGGGTGGTGGACGGTGTTCACCGGGAACATCGATTTCACGCTCCAGAACTACCAGTCCGTCCTGGACCAGCAGGACATGTTCAGCGCGTTCCTGAACAGTGTGTCGATCACGATCCCGTCGACGATCCTGCCGCTGGTCCTCGCCTCGTTTGCGGCATTCGCCTTCGCCTGGGTCAGCTTCCCGCTTCGCGACACGCTCTTCCTGACGGTTATCACGCTCCTGCTCATCCCGGTGCAGATGACGCTCATCCCGCTGAACCAGCTGTTCGCGCAGCTCGGGCTGTCAGGCAGCTTCCTCCCGATCTGGATCGCGCACACGACGTTCGCGCTGCCCTTCGGCATCTTCCTGCTGCGCAACTTCTTCATCACCCTGCCCAAGGACCTGATCGAGGCCGCCCGCATCGACGGCGCCTCGAACTGGAACATCTTCCGGCAGGTGGTGGTGCCTCTCTCCGTGCCGGCGCTGGCGAGCTACGGGATCTTCCAGTTCCTCTGGACCTGGAACGACCTGCTCATGGCGCTCGTCTTCGCGCCGCGCGACGGCAAGCCGATGACCGTTCAGATCACGAGCCTGTTGGGGACCTACGCCTCGGAGTGGAACCTCCTCGCCGCGGCGGCGTTCGTCGTCATGCTGGTGCCGTTGATCGTCTTCTTCAGCCTCCAGCGCTACTTCGTGCAGGGGCTCCTGGCGGGATCGGTCAAGTAGCCTCGCGCTGACCGGATGCCCAGCGGCGCCGCCGGCGCGGCCGGCCCGACGCTGCGGGTCGCCACCTACAACGTCCGGGCCGGCATCGGCCCCGGCCCGTTTCCGCCGGCGTGGTGGCGGCACGTCAGCGCCGAGCGCCTCGCCCGGGTGGCGGACGTCGTGCGCGCGCTCGACGCGGAGGTGGTGGCGCTCCAGGAGGTCGCCTACCTGACCGTCGACGGGGAGCCGCTCGACGTCGCGGCGGAGCTCGGCACGCGCGCCGGCATGCGCTGGCGCTACGGCGCCGTGGGGCACTTCCCGATCATCGACCCCGACCGCGGCACCGCGGTCGGGGCGGCGCTATGGGGGAACGCGCTGCTCTCCCGCGTGCCGATCGGCGAGTCGGCGACCGTTGCGCTGCCGGCCGCGGGCGATGACGACCTCGTCGAGCCGGCGGGCAGCGAGCACCGCCTCGCCGGCATTCGCTACCGCGACGCGCCACCGTGGACCCGGGAGCCTCGCTGCATGGTGACCGTGCGGGTGGAGGTGCCGGGCATCGGCCCGCTGACCGTTGCCTCCGTCCACCTGACGCACGTCGGAGCGGCCCAGCGGTCGCTGCAGGTGGCGGCCCTCGGCGCCGCGCTCGAGGCGCTGGCGGAGCCGGTCGTCCTCGCCGGTGACCTGAACGCACCGATTGAGAGCGCCGAGCTCGAGTTCCTGCGGCGAGCGTTCGCGGACGCGTTCGAGGCCGAGTCCATCCCACCCGGCGACCCGCGCCGGGCGTCGTGCGGGGAGGGCCGGATCGACCACCTGCTGCTGCGCGGCCTGCGCGCACTCGACTGCCGCGTCGTGCACGAGGCGGGCGACGCCTCGGATCATCTGCCCGTCGTCGCTACGCTTTCCGCATGAGCTCGGCGACGCGGATCCTGCTGGTCCCGCACACCCACTGGGACCGCGAGTGGTACCGGCCCTTCCAGGCGTTCCGGATGCAGCTCGTCGAGCTCGTCGACCGCGTGCTCGAGATGCTCGAGCGCGAGCCCGAGTTCGCCTTCACGCTCGACGGTCAGCTCGCAACCGTGGACGACTACCTCGAGGTGCGGCCGAACGCCAGGGAGCGGATCGAGCGCTTCGTCCGGGAGCGCCGCCTCGCCATCGGGCCGTGGCAGATCCTGATGGATGAGTTCCTCGTCAGCGGCGAGAACATCGTGCGCAACCTGGAGATGGGATGGGCACGCGCCGAGGAGCTGGGGGGCGCGATGCCGGTCGGCTACCTGCCCGACATGTTCGGCCACATCGCGCAGATGCCCCAGATCCTCCGCCGCGCCGGGCTCGCCGAGGCGGTCGTGTGGCGCGGCGTGCCGGCCGGCGTGACGGCTCACCGTTTCCGCTGGTCGGCCCCCGACGGCTCTGTGGTCGCGACCGAGTACCTGCCGCTCGGATACGACAGCGCGGCGCACCTGTTCGCCGTCCCCGAGCGCCTCGAGCGGGCCGTCGACCGCTTCCTGGCCGAGATGCGGCCCTGGTTCGGCCGTGACCAGGTGCTGGCGATGTACGGCGCCGACCACGGCGCCCCGATCCCCGACCTCGCCGCCCTCGTCGCGCGGCTCAACGAGATCCACGACGAGGCGCGGATCGAGATCGGGACGCTGGCCGCGTACATCGGCTCCGCCGGCTCGCCGGCGGAGGACGTGCCCAGGTGGTGCGGCGAGATGCGCTCCAGCGCCCGGGCGAACGTGCTGATGGGCGTGACGAGCGCCCGGATCGACCTGAAGGCCGCCTGCGCCCGCGCCGAGCGACTGCTGGAGAGGTACGCCGAGCCGCTCTCGGCGCTGCACCTCGGCGAGGATGCGTGGCCGGCGGCGTTCCTGGCGCTTGCCTGGCGGCGGGTCGTCGAGAACAGCGCGCACGACTCGATCTGCGGCTGCAGCGTCGACCCGGTCGTGGAGCAGGTCCTGGTGCGGTTCGCCGAAGCGGAGCAGCTCGCCGCCGCGCTGACCCGGGGGGTCGCCGTCGCCGTCGCCGCGGACGTCCCGCGCGGTGCGCTGGCCGTCCTCAACCCGTCTGCCGCCGACCGAGACCTGCAGGTCGAGGTCGACCTGGGGATCGCGGAGGAGTGGGACGAGGTCAGCCTGGAGCTCCCCGACGGCCGCCGCACGCCGACGCAGGAGCTGCGCCGCCACGCCTCGCTCCTCTACGCGACGGAGATCAGCGGCGCCGAGATCGACGACGTCTTCCGGCGCTTCCACGGGCGGGAGGTGTTCGACCACCAGTGGAACGGCTACCAGATCGACGAGGTCGCCGGTCGCCGCCGGCTCACGCTGCTCGTCGACGTGGAGCCGGATCCGATCTACCTCGACGTCGAGGAGATGCGCGGCGAGATCGAGGCCGTCCTCCACGCGTCTCGTGCGGAGCGCTGGTCCGTGCGGATCATGGCGCGTCCGCGGCGGCGGCTCCTGGCCCGGCTCCCGGCCCCCGCCCTCGGCTGGACCGCGGCGCGGCCGGTTTCGGGTCCAACCGCGGTCGGAGACGACGTGCGTGTCATCGCCGCCGGGCGCGGGCTGCGGAACGACCGGCTGACGGTCCGAATCGCTCGCGACGGCACGCTCGAGGTCGAGACCCCCGACGGCGAGCGGATCGCGGGCGTCGGTCGCCTTGTCGACGGGGGCGACGCCGGCGACTCGTACAACTGGGCGCCGCCACGGACCGACCTGCTCGTCGCGACCCCTGACGAGGTCCACGTGCACGTCGAGGAGCTCGGGCCGCTGCGCGGGCGCCTCCGCGTCGAGCGCACGTACGCGTGGCCGGACGGCCTGCTTGCGGGCGGCGTGGCGCGCTCGCCGAACCGCGTGCCGACGACCGTGACGACCCACGTCGAGCTCCGCGCCGCTGAGCCGTTCCTGCGCATCGGGCTCGCCTTCGAGAACCGCTGCGACGACCACCGGTTCCGGTTCCACGTCCCGCTGCGCCGGTCCGCGGACGTGACGCACGCGGAGGGCGGCTTCGCGGTGGTCGAGCGCGGCATGGTCAGCGAGGGCGGCAATCGGGAGGTGCCGCTGCCCACCTACCCGGCGCGCGGCTGGGTCGATGCCGGCGGCATGGCCGTCCTCCTCGACCACGTCCTCGAGTACCAGCTGCTCGCCGACGACGATCAGCCCTCGGGGCGCGAGCTCGCCCTCACCGTGCTGCGCGCGACGGGGCTCATCAGCCGCAACGCCAACCCGTACCGGCTCGACCCGGCCGGTCCGGAGATCGCCATCCCGGCGGCACAGTGCCCCGGTCCATGGAGCGTCCGGTTCGCGATCTACCCGCATGCCGGCAGCTGGGAAGAAGCCGACGTCGCGCGCCGGGCGGAGGAGTACGCCCACCCGGCCCAGTGGGCGCCCGGAGGTGACGGTCGCCCACCCCGCTGGCCGCCGCGCCGCGCCGGCGAGGCCGGATGCCGGATAGCAGGTCCCGGTGTCGTGCTGTCGGCGCTCAGGCGGCGTTCGGGTGGCTGGCTGGAGCTGCGGCTCGTGAACGAGCGACCGCACGCCGCAGAGGCCCGGGTGGACGCGGCACTGACGGCCGCGCGCGAGGCCGACCTGCTCGGCCGACCGGGCCGGCCGCTCGAGCTCGGCGACGACGGCCGCCTGACGGTCTCCCTGGCACCATGGGAGATCCGCACGCTCCACGTCAGGCGGCGCGAGCCGCGCCGGCAGGCGCGGCTGCTGCGAACCGACCGGCGCGTGGGTTGAGGCGGTAGGATGCCGTCGGCGCCGAAGCGCCGCCCGCCGTCAGGAGGAGCGCCCCCGTGAATCTCGAGCAGCAGCTGGCGTCGACCCCCCTCCTCGCCGGACTCGACCGGCAGGCGTTGCGCCGCCTGGCCGGGCACGCGACGCGCCGCACCTACGCCCCCGGCGACGTCATCGTCCGGGAGGGATCGACCGGCACGGCGCTGTACGTGATCCTGCGCGGCCGCGTGCGCGTCGAGAAGCGCGGCGAGACCGACGAGGCGGTGCTCGGCGAGCTCGGTACCGGCGAGTTCTTCGGCGAGCTCGCGCTCATCGAGGAGCACGCGCGCACAGCCTCGGTCATCGCGGTCGAGGAGACCGAGTGCCTCCTCTTCGCGGCGTGGGAGTTCCGCGGGATGCTCGAGACGCACCCTCAGATCGCGGTGCCGATCATGCGCGCGCTCATCGCCCGGATGCACCGCCGGGAGCAGCACCCGACGGGCTGAGCATCAGCCCATACGCGTCAGGATCTGCTCCCTGTCGAACGCCCATGCGCCCGCCGCCAGCGTCACCCCGCACAGCGCAGCGACGATGAGGTCGCCGATGAGCACCTGCTCCATCGTGAAGCTCGCCTGGCCGCCGAAGAAGTTTGCCACGGCGATGGCGATGATCGGGATCACCACGAAGCCGCCGATCTGCTGCGCCGTCCGCGGGTCGTTGACGCGCGCGCTGACCACGATGCCGAGCAGGACGCTGAAGAGGCAGATGAGCGGGACGAGGCTGACCATCGCCACCCGCCAGACGTCGTTGATGATGAGCTGGGTCAGGATCGGGTCGCCGATCGCACCGTTTATGAGCGCGTAGCCGACGAAGACCGCCCAGGTGGCGACGACGGCGGGGACCGCGGCCGCGATCGCCTTGCCCATCAGCAGCTCCCCCACCTCGATCGGGGTGGCGAGCTGCGGCTCCAGCGAGCGGGTCTGCTTCTCGCCGATGACCGACTGGGTCGCGATCGCCATCGGCACCATGGCCGGGATGAGGAGGAAGTAGGCCATGAAGTTGACGACGATGAAGCCCTGCGCGGCGAGTCGCGGCGGCAGGTCGGGGTAGGCGCGGGTGAACTGCTCGACCTGGCGCAGCTGCTCGTCGTGCAGTTCGGCAAGCTGCAGGAAGGCCACGAGCCCGGTCGGGATGGCGGCGAACACGAGCGCCGGAGCCATCACGGCCAGGAGCAGCAGCTTGTTGCCGAGCAGGTCCCGGAGCTCCTTGGCGATCACGGCCCCGATGAAGCGCGGACGCACGGCGGAACCTCAGGCGGTCAGGAGGTCGACGTCACGGGTCGCCGCCTCCCCCACCAGGCGCAGGTAGACCTCCTCCAGGGTCGCCGACTCCTCGCGG
>DATADA010000105.1:0-7524 GCA_036258775.1 Candidatus Limnocylindria bacterium
CTTCAGCACCTCGGTCGTCTTCTCGCCGCGGGTCAGCTGGTCTCGGGTCGCCTTGTCGAGGTCGGACGCGAACTGGGCGAAGGCGGCGAGCTCGCGGTACTGGGCGAGATCGAGCCGGAGCCGCCCCGCCACCTGGCGCATGGCCTTGATCTGCGCGTTGCCGCCGACACGGCTCACGCTGATGCCGGCGTTCACGGCGGGACGCTGGCCCTGGTTGAAGAGGTCGGTCTGCAGGAAGATCTGGCCGTCGGTGATGCTGATCACGTTGGTCGGGATGTACGCCGACACGTCGCCGGCCTGCGTCTCGATGACCGGCAGTGCGGTCAATGAGCCGCCCCCGTTCTCCTCGTTGAGCCGCGCCGCCCGCTCGAGCAGGCGCGAGTGCGCGTAGAAGATGTCCCCCGGGTATGCCTCACGACCCGGCGGTCGGCGCATCAGCAGCGACACCTGCCGGTACGCCCAGGCGTGCTTGGAGAGGTCGTCGTAGACGCAGAGCGCGTCGCGCCCGGTGTCGAGGAACTCCTCGCCCATCGCCACGCCGCCATACGGGGCGAGGAACTGCAGCGGTGCCGGGTCGGACGCGGCGGCGACCACCACGATCGTGTGCTCCATCGCTCCGTGCCGCTCGAGCGCGACGACGACCTGCGCCACCGTCGACAGCTTCTGCCCGATGGCGACGTAGATGCAGATCAGGTCCTGTCCCTTCTGGTTGATGATGGTGTCGACGGCGATGGCGGTCTTCCCGGTCTGGCGGTCGCCGATGATCAGCTCGCGCTGTCCGCGCCCGATCGGGATCATCGAGTCGATGGCCTTGATGCCGGTCTGCACCGGCGTGTCCACCGGCTGGCGCACGATCACGCCGGGTGCGATCCGCTCCACGGGGCGGGTCTTCGTCGTCTCGATCGGTCCCTTGCCGTCGAGCGGCTCGCCGAGCGGGTTGACGACTCGGCCGATGAGGGCGTCGCCCACCGGGACCTCCACCACCCTGCCCGTGGTCTTGACCTGGTCGCCCTCGCGCAGATGCGTGTAGTCGCCGAGGATGAGCGCGCCGACCGTCTCCTCCTCCAGGTTGAAAGCCATGCCCATCACGCCGCCGGGGAACTCGAGGAGCTCGCTGGCGAGCGCCCCGGAGAGCCCGTAGATCTGGGCGATGCCGTCGCCGACCTCGACGATGGTGCCGACGCCGGCAACCTCGGCGCCCTCGTCGAAGCCGCGGATCTCACTGCGGATGATCGACGTGATCTCGTCCGACCGAATCGCCACTCGTATTCCTTCCTTCGCGCGGCTCCTAGACCGCCGTCAGGCGGGCGCGCAGCCGCTCGAGGCGGTTTCGCACGCTCGCGTCCCACAGCCGGTCGCCGACGCGGACGGCGATCCCGCCGATCAGCGACTCGTCAACATTCTCCGTGATCTCGATCTGCTCCCCGGTGATCGCGCGGAGGCGCGCCGCCACGTGCGCGCGCTGCTCGTCGTCGAGCGGCAGGGCGGTTCGCACCTCGGCGCGCACGACGCCCCGCCGGCGGCGGAGCAGCTCCCCGAAGCGCTCGACCATCGCATCCACGGCGCCCGGCCTCCCGCGTCGGACCATGAGCAGGATGAGGTTCAGCGGCTCGGGTCGAACGCGGTCGGCGACCAGGCGCCGCAGCAGCCGCTCCTTCTCCGCGTAGGGGATGGCCGGGTGCTCCACGACGCGCTGCAACCCCGGGTCCGCAAGCGTCCGCCGGAGCAGCGCGAGGTCGCGCTCCCAGGCGTCGAGCGTCCCGTCCTCGCGGCCGATCTCGAACCCGGCCTCGGCGTAGCGCCGCGCGGCGGTCTCGCGCCTGGCCACCGGCCTAGCTCCGCTCCCGGGCGCCGGCGGCCGGCTCGACCTCGGTCAGGAACTCCTCGACCAGCCGCCGCTGCGTCTGGCCGTCCATCTGCTGCCGCACCAGCCGGGCCGCTGCCTCCAGGGCGAGGTCGGCGACCTGCGCGCGCAGCTCGGTCACGGCGCGCTCCTTCTCGGCGTTGATCTCCTCGCGGGCCCGCGCGGTGAGCTTGTCGGCCTCCTCACGGGCGGCGGTCACCAGCTCGTTGCGGGTGTCCTGCGCCATCTTCGTGGCGCGGGCGACGAGATCCTGTGCCTCCCGGCGCGCCTCGGTGATCGCCCGCTCCCGCTCGGCGCGCGCCAGCTCGCGGTCGCGGGCCGCCGCCTCCGCGTCCTCGAGGCCCTTCGCGATGCGGGCCTGCCGCTCGTCGAGCGCCGACAGCACCCGCCGGAACAGGAAGCGGTTCAGCAGCCACAGGAGCAGGAGGAAGTTGACGACCTGGAAGAGGAGCTTCCAGACGTCGACCCCGAACTGGTCGAAGAAGGCGGCCATCGCTCAGCCCGCTGCCCGGCCTATCCGACGAAGATGAGCAGCAGGGCGACGACGAGGGCGTAGATCCCGATCGCCTCGGCCAGCGCGATGCCGAGCACGTATGGGACGAAGATCGCGCCCGCCGCCTCGGGATTTCGCCCGAGCGCCTCCATCGCCTTGCTGACCGCGATGCCGAGCCCGATGCCGGGGCCGATCGCGCCGAGACCCATCGCCAGACCGGCCGCGAGGTTGCTTTCCACGTGTTCCTCTCCTCCATGCGAGCGCCTGCGACGCAGGCGCGATCCATTCCCTATGCAGATCCCGGGGCGGGGACCTCCGGAGCGGGGCGCTCCGGTGCCCGCTCCTCGACGTCCGGCCCGTGCTCTCCCTCGTGGCCGTGGCCGCCGGCGTGATGCTCGGCGATGGCCAGGGTGATGTAGGTCATCGTCAGCAGCGCGAAGACCAGCGCCTGGACGAAGCCGAAGATCGCCTCGAGGCCGAGGAACGCGGCCGGCACCAGGATCGGCGCCAGGGCCAGCATCGTCGCGAGCAGCACCTCTCCGGCGAACACGTTGCCGAAGAGCCGCATGCTCAGGCTGATGAGGCGGGACAGCTCGCTGATGAGGTGGATCGGGAACATGAGCGGGGCCATGTAGCGCGGCTCACCGATCAGCTCCTTGAGGTACCCGCCGAGGCCATTCGTGCGGATGCCGAAGAACAGGAAGACGATGAAGGCCACGATGGCGAGGCCGAGCGTGAAGTTCAGATCGGCGCTGGCGGGGCGAACGAACGGCACGAGCACCTGCTCGCCGTGCTCCTCGTGCAGCACCCCGACCGTACCGACGCCCGGCAGCAGCCCGATCCAGTTGGCCAGGAGGATCATCAGGAACAGGCCGAGGATCAGCGCCACGTAGCCGCGCCAGCGAGTCGTGGAGGCCGAGACGATTCCGGTCATCCACTCGATGGGCATCTCGATCAGGCTCTGCATGCGGGCCGGCACGAGCGACGCGCGGCGCGTGAAGTACCACGCCATCGCCAGCAGGACGACCGACGCCAGCAGCGCGCCGACCATGCTGTTGGTGAATTCGAGCGGACCGATCTCGAAGAGGGGCTCGGCCCTGATGCTGACGTGGATCAGCCCGCCGCCGCCTTCTCCGCCTTCCCCTTCCGGCACTGCGCCCTATCTCCTCATCGCGTCGCGGGCAACGTCCCAGATCGTGTACATGGCCGCCGCCGCACCGACCAGCAGCCCGACCAGGATCAGGAGCCCGTTGGTGTTCAGCCAGTTGTCCGCCAGCAGGCCGATGCCCAGACCGAGCAGGACCGCCACGCCGAGCCGTAACCCGAGGTCGAAGGCGATCCCCCAGTTCGCCGCCGAGCTTCCCTTCTGCCCGTCGGGTCCCCGCCCCGCGGCCTCCGGTCCGTCAGCGGTAGGGGACATCGGTCGGGGGAGGGTCGCTCCCGGTCACATCCCGCGCGTGGGCGCGGATGTACATCCAGATCCCCGTCGCTGCTGCCAGGCTGCCGAGCGCCAGGCCTCCCAGGATGACGAGTGGCGTCGGCGCCACGGTCAGGTACAGCACCAGCCCCGCGACAGCACCCAGGAGCATCAGGCTCATGATCGCGCTGACGTGCGCCAGCACCTTCCACAGCCCCGCGGCCGTCAGCTGCGTCATGCGTTCGACTCAGAGCGGTCGGACGCGGCGAGTATAACGGAGCCCTCTGCGGGCCGTCCGGCGCCGGCTGGCTGCGTCGAACCTCGCACGGAGCGACCCACCCGCATGACCGATGCCGCGGCGGCGGCGCGCCGACGTCCGCGCCCCCGGCGAGCAGCCGGTCGAGCGCCTAAACCGGGACCTGAGCCTGCGCGCGGACCGGCTCGAGGCCGGGGACCGGGAAGCGGTCGGCGATGCCGGCGACCCGCTCGCGGAGTCGGGCCTGCTCCCGCTCCTCGGCGCGCCCCTCGATGGCGGCCACGATCAGGTCGGCGATCTCGCGCATCTCCGCTTCGCGCATCCCACGCGACGTGACGGCCGGCGTGCCGACGCGGATCCCGCTCGCCACCATCGGCGGATTGGGATCGTACGGGATGGTGTTCTTGTTGACGGTGATCTGGACCTGGCCCAGGGCGGCATCGGCCTCCTTCCCGGTCACGCCGAAGGGACGGACGTCGACCAGCATCAGGTGGTTGTCGGTGCCGCCCGACACGATGCTCGCGCCCCGCTCGGCGAGCGCGGCCGCCAGGGCGCGAGCGTTCGCGACGGTCTGCTCCTGGTCCCGCCGGAACTCGGGCGACGCCGCCTGCCGCAGCGCGACCGCCTTGGCCGCGATGACGTGCATCAGCGGCCCGCCCTGGATGGCGGGGAAGACCGCCTTGTCGATCGCCCTGGCGTGATCCGCGCGGCACAGGATCATGCCGCCGCGCGGCCCGCGCAGCGTCTTGTGCGTGGTCGTCGTCACGACATGGGAGTGCGGGACCGGGTTGGGGTGGACGCCGGCCGCCACCAGCCCCGCGAAGTGCGCCATGTCGGTGACGAGGTAGGCCCCGACCTCGTCGGCGATGTCGCGGAATGCCGCGAAGTCCCAGTGGCGCGGGTACGCGGTCGCGCCGGTGACGATCATTCGCGGCCGATGCTCGCGCGCCAGCCGCCGGACCTCATCCATGTCGATGAGGTGGGTCGCGGGGTCGACGCGGTAGGCGACGAAGCTGTAGTACTGCCCGCTGAAGTTGACCGGGGACCCGTGGGTCAGGTGGCCGCCCTGGTCGAGCGAGAGGCCCATCACCGTGTCGCCCCGTTGGAGCAGGGCGTGGTAGACGGCCATGTTCGCCTGGGCGCCGGCGTGCGGCTGGACGTTGGCATGCTCGGCGCCGAACAGCTCCTTGGCCCGATCGCGCGCCAGGTTCTCCGCCACGTCGACCACCTCGCAGCCGCCGTAGTAGCGGCGTCCCGGGTACCCCTCGGCGTACTTCGCGGTGAGGACCGTCCCCATCGCCTCGAGGACGGCGCGGCTCGGATAGTTCTCGCTCGCGATCAGCTCGAGGTTGGTGCGTGCGCGCTCCTCCTCGTCGCGGACCACGCGCGCGATCTCGGGGTCCTCGCGCTCGAGCGGCGCCCACAGATCCATCGGCTCCTCGGCCTCCCACTGCGCTGTCGCGCCAGTCTAGCCCCACGGGGGCGCCCGGCTGACGAAGCCGACCTCGCGCGCTAAGGTGACGCCCGAGGGGGTCAGCCCGCGGACGGAGGGACGGGATGGACGTCTACCCCTGGGTCGTTCTGGTCCACGTGATATCCGTGATCCTCTTCTTCGTCGCGCACGGCACGTCGATGGCGGTCGCGTTCCGCCTGCGGCGAGAGCGCGACCCGGCGCGGGTGCGGGCCCTGCTCGACCTGTCGTCTTGGACCCTGGGCGTCCCGGCGATCATCGCCGTCCTGATCGGCCTGCTCACGGGCATCCTGGCCGGCTTCCTCGGCGGCTGGTGGGGCGCGGGCTGGATCTGGACCTCGCTCGTCATCTTCGTCGTCGTCGGCGGGCTGATGACGCCGCTCGTCGCGGCCCGGCTGAACCGAATGCGCGCCGCGGCGGGAACCGTGCCGCAGCCGGCGTTCGCGGCGCGGAAGGGCGCCGAGGTCCCGGCGGGCGACCCGGCCGAGCTCGCCCGCCTGCTTGACGAGTGGAACCCGATACCGGCGGCGGCCATGGGTTTCGGCGCGCTGCTGGTGATCCTGTGGTTGATGCTCCTCAAGCCGTTCTGACCCCCGCCGGCGCCGGCGCGGGGCCCCGGACGGCGGAAGGGTTGGCGGCCGACCACGGCGCCCATACACTGCGCGTGGCGTCGGGGGGTTCCGGGATGCTTCGGAGGATGTAGAAACCGTGATCAGACGGTCGCACCTGGGTCTGGTGACCCTCGCGCTGCTGGTGAGCGCGTGCACGAGCGCGGGCCCGTCCGCGACCCCGATCCCGACCGGCGGGGGCGGCGACGGGGCGACCGGCGGGACGGTCGAGATCTTCAGCTGGTGGACGGCGGGCGGCGAGGCCGACGGGCTCGAGGCGATGTTCGAGGTGTTCGGCGAGCAGTATCCCGAGTACGAGATCGAGAACGCCGCCGTCGCCGGCGGCGCGGGGACCGAGGCGCGCGCGGTGCTCGCGACGCGGCTGTCGCAGAACGACCCGCCCGAGTCGTGGCAGGGGCACGCCGGGCAGGAGCTGATCGGCACCTACGTCGCCGCCGAGCAGATCGAGCCGCTCAACGACCTGTTCGAGGAGGAGGGCTGGCTCGAAGTCATGCCGGAGGGCCTGATCGAGCAGATCTCGCAGGACGGCAACATCTACTCGGTGCCGGTGAACATCCACCGCGCGAACGTCATGTGGTACGTCCCCGCCAACCTGGAGGAGTGGGGCGTCGAGCCACCGACCACCTGGGAGGAGTTCCTGACCGTCGCCGAGGAGCTCGACGGGCAGGGCGTCACCCCCCTCGCCCTCGGCTTCCAGTGGACGGCCATGCACCTGCTCGAGACCGTCCTGCTGGGGGAGCTGGGCGCCGACGCCTACGATGCGCTGTGGGACGGCAGTGGCGACTGGTCGAGCCCGGAGGTGACCGCCGCCCTCGAGACCTACGCCGCCGTGCTCGAGTACACGAACGACGACGCGTCAACCATCGAGTGGGACGGGGCGGCGCAACTCGTCGCCGATGGCGAGGCCGCCTTCCAGATCATGGGCGACTGGGCGGAGGGCTACCTCAAGACGCAGGGCCTCGAGCCGAACGAGGGCTTCGGCTGGGCCCCGGCCCCCGGCACCGAGGGCGTCTTCCAGTTCCTCTCCGACAGCTTCGTGCTGCCGGTCGGCGTCGACAACCGCGAGGGTGCGCTCGCCTGGCTGCGGGTCGCCGGCTCGCAGGAGGGGCAGGACGCCTTCAACCCGGTCAAGGGCTCCATCCCGGCCCGCGACGACGGTGACCGGAGCCTGTACGACGCGTACCTGACCTCGGCCATGGACGACTGGAACGCCGACCGCGTGGTCGGCAGCCTCGCCCACGGGGTCGTCGCGAACGACGCCTGGAAGGCCGAGATCGACACGGCGATCGGCCTCTTCCTGTCCGACCGCGACGTCGCTGCCTTCCAGCAGGCGCTCGTCGACGCGTGCACCGCCGAGGGAGCGTGCTCGTAGGCTGACCCACGGGAGGGTGCGG
>DATADA010000106.1:0-4889 GCA_036258775.1 Candidatus Limnocylindria bacterium
GATCGCGACCATCGTGTCGAGCGCGTCCGGGTCGCCGGAGCGCAGGTCGTAGGTGAGGTCGGAGTGGACGGTCTCTACGCCGCTGCGGCGCTTGATCTCCGCGGCGAGCGCGTCGCCGACGTCGGCCTTGTGGCGGTGCCCGTAGGCATCGGCCTCGCCGACCTCCTCGATCTCGCCACCGCTCCAGACCGCGCCCTCCGAGGCGATGACGAGGGCGTAGCCCGACGGGTTGAGGCTCCGGTCGTCGACGAGGATGGCGGTCAGCTCGTCGAGGTCGAAGGGCGCCTCCGGGATGACGCAGCGCGCGCCCGTGACGTAGGCGGCGTACCAGGCGGTGTAGCCGCTGTTGTGGCCGAAGATGCGGAAGACCCCGATCCGCTCATGGCTGCCGAGCGTGGTGCGCTGGCGGTTGATCAGCTCCCGCGCCCGGGTGATCGCCGACGAGAAGCCGATGCAGTACTCGGTGCCCTGCACGTCGTTGTCCATCGTCTTGGGGATGGCAACGAGCGGGACCCCCTCGGCGGCGAGCCGGGAGCCGTATCCCAGCGTGTCGTCGCCGCCGATGGCGACGAGGTAGCGCAGGCCGAGCGCCTCGAGGTTGTCGACCACCAGCGGGGTGAGGTCGTAGGTCTCCTCGTCGACCTCGTAGCGGCGCGCGTCGGCCTCGGCGAGGTGGGGCGGCAGCTGCCCGCGGCGCATCTGGGCGGGGTTGGTGCGCGAGGTGTGCAGCACCGTCCCGCCGGTGCGGTCGATCGTCCGCGTGTTGCGCCGGTCGAGCGGGCGGACCCACTCGCCGTCGGACTCGTCGGCAGGGCGGCAATGCGTCAGACCCATCCAGCCGCGCCGGATGCCGAGCACCTCGTGCCCCAGCTCGGTGGACCGGTAGACCACGCTCTTGATGGCGCTGTTCAGTCCCGGGACGTCGCCGCCGCCGGTCAGTATCCCGATGCGATCAGCCATGGCGCACCTCCATGATGCCCCGAATGGCCGCCGAGTGGCGCAGGAGAATCGGAGCGTGACGACCCCAGGCGAGCCGCTCGTCGAGCCGCCCGTGATCCGGCTGCCGCCGGGTGCCCTCGTCCTGCTGGTCGGTCCGTCCGGCGCCGGCAAGACGACGTTCGCGCGACGGCACTTCGGGCCGTCCGAGGTGCTCTCCTCGGACGGCTTCCGGGCGATCGTCGCGGACGATCCGGAGGACCAGCGCGCCACCGACGATGCCTTCCGGCTGCTCCACCTCGCGCTCCGCCTGCGCCTGTCGCGCGGGCGCATCTCGGTCGTGGACGCGACGAACGTCGAGGCGTGGGCGCGCGCGCTGCTGCTCGACGAGTCGCGCCGGCTCCGTCGACCGAGCGTCGCGATCGTCTTCGACCTGCCGCTGGACGTGTGCCTGGACCGCAACGCGGCACGTCCGCGTCCGCGGCCTCCAGCCGCGATCCGGCGTCAGCACCGATGGCTCCGCGACTCCATCGCCCAGCTGCCGCACGAGGGGATCACGGTGATCCATCGGCTGCGATCGGTGGGTGAAGTGGACGCGATGTCGGTCGTGCGCGTGGGTGCGCCGCCGGGCGGGGACCCCCGGAGACGGAACGCCCCGAAGGGACCGCAGCCCGGCGACGGCACGAGTCCGTCACGCCGGCTCCCGGATCCTTGATGTGATCTCACTTCCGGGAATCGCTGCCCCTTCGGGACGCGAGAAGCATAGGGTGGCGCCGCCGTCGCGCACAAGGGCGGTTATCCCCGAGATTCGGCGTTGGCCACGGGGTTGTCCCCACCCTTTCCACGCGCTGCTACTCCTCGCTCGCCCTGGCGATCCGGCGCCGCGTGACGACCTCCACCTTCGAGTCGCGGCCCTCCTGCGCCGGATGCTCCACCAGCGCGATCAGGCGGCTGGCCATGAAGCGGCCGGTGCGCACCGGCGTCCCGGAGCGGGTCACCTCGCTGACCTCGACGACACCGCGGCTCGTCGTGACCTCGAGCCGACGCCCGGCCCGGGTCGCCTCGATGACGAAGGTCTGCGTCCCCTGCCCGGTGTCGACGACCGCCTCGACCCGATCGCCCTTCATCGGCACATCTCCTCGGCCCCGGATGAGCAGCACGGCAGCAGAAGCGGGCCGCCGGCTGCGGCAGAATGCATAGTGAGCGCCAGATCGATGGCGCGCCAGGCTCGAGCGCGAAGGATGGAGACCACGCCAGGTTGATGACGCTGACCCCGGTGAGCCGGGCGGCAACCGCCGGGCTGCGGCGCGCGCGCGTCGGCGACCGGGTGCCGCCGGAGGTGCTCGACCGGACCCGCGCGCGTCGGCTCGAGGCGACGGCACTCGTGGTCCCCGGGGCGCCGCCACTCGACGGCTACCTGGCCGCGCTCGATCGGTCGGCGCGTGCGTTTGCCGACTGGGACGGCCGGGTGGCGACCGTCGCGGCCGACGGCGCCGACGGCCACCGCGTGCTGGTGGTCGACCGATACGGGCAGATCTACGACGTGGTTGACGGCACGGAGGCGACCGACCTGCCCGCACCCGACGCGCTCGAGGAGTGGTTCCGGTTCCTCGCCACGGCGTGCCCGGAGTGCGGCGTCATCGACGACCCGGTGCTCCGGGGACCGACGCCGTGACCGACCTCGCGCAGCTGGGCGGGTGGCTGCGCCGCTACGTCGAGGCATGGCGCAGCAACGACCCCGTCCCGATCCGGGCGCTGTTCAGCGAGGACGCCGTCCATCGCTGGCACCCCTGGGAGGACGGCGCCAGGGGTGTCGACGCCATCGTCGCCGCCTGGCTGGAGGAGCCGGACGATCCGGCGGCGTGGGAGATGAGCTGTGAGCCGCTGGCGGTGAACGAGGATCTCGGCGTCGCGCGCTGCCGGACCCGCTACTTCGCCACAGCCGACGAGCCGGAACGGATCTACCACAACATCTTCCTCGTGCGGCTCACGGGCGACGGGCGCTGCTCGGACTTCACCGAGTACTACATGAAGGAGCCGGGGAAGCCAGCCGGCGGCTGAGAGCTCGCCGCCCTCATCCGGCGAGATCGATCTCGACGACGCCAGGCGGCTGACAGGTGCGGCACGGCTCCTCGCCGGTCCACAGCTCGAACCTCTCCCCGGGCAGGTCCGTCCGGGTCAGGGCGACGACGAAGACGTGCTCGCCGACGAGGTCGGCGGTGCATGCCCGCGGCGCGAGCGGATCCGAGATCACGGCGATCACCGCGGCCCGTTCGCGGTCGAAGAGAATCCGGTCGAGGCGCACCTCGCGACAGGTGCTGCCGAACGGGACACGGAAGGCCGCGGCGATCTCGCGCTCGAAGTCGATCGTCGGCGGCTCGCCCGCCAGTCCGGTCACGCTCCACAGCTCGCCGTACTCGGCCGGATCGCGAGCGACGCCGGCGGGGAGGTCGCTGAACCGCGCCTCCCCGTGGGCCACGACGTGCCAGCCGTCGCCGGCCTCCGGCTGCGCCCACGCCCCGGGGACCGCGAAGACGGTGAGGTCCACCGCGCCGCCGTACGCCAGCTCCACCGCCGCCTCGAGCGTCAGGTCGTCGCTCGTGACGTCCGCCTCGACGCGGTTGCCCGCCACGTCGACGCTGGCGCCGATCAGGTTGACTCCCGCGCCCCGGGCGGCGAGATCGGCGACGAGCCGGTCCAGGATCGCGTTCAGCTCCTGCTCGCTGTAGCGAGCAGGCACGATGAGGACGCCCTCCGGGGCGATCTCGGCGACCGCCTGGCGGTGCGCGGCCAGATCATCGGTGAAGAGCATGACGACGGCGCGCTGCCTGCGGTCGAGATAGAGGCCGCCGAACTGGTCGCCGTGTCGCGAGGCGTACGCGAGCAGCTCCGGAACCCGCGCCTCGGCGGGGAGCGGCGGCGGAGCGCCAGGCTCGCGGCCCTCGGGCGGAACCGAGGAGGGGGGCAGGCTCGCCACGGGCGGGCCACTCGCGAGCTCCGGCTGCGTCGGGGCGGCATCGCCGCATCCGGCGAGCGCCACGACGCACAGCGCCGCCACACTGAGCCGAGTCGGGAAGGAGACGCCGCCCACGCTTCAACAACGCTCTCGGCGCCCCGACGGTTCACGCGGCAGCCCTCACCGACCCCGGCGGCGCGGAATTCGTCACCCGCCGGGCGGTGGGCGGCGCGCGACCCGTCAGAGCCAGCCGCGCAGCCGGAAGAACGCGACCATCCCGACGAGCAGCCCGACCATCGCGGCCAGGATCCACCAGAACGCGGCCGCGCTCCCCTCGCCGGGGAAGAGGACGTTCATGCCGAAGACGCTCGCAAGGAGAGTCAGCGGCAGCATGATGACGCTGAAGGCGGTGAGCACGCGCAGGACGTCGTTCAGCCGATGGCTCAGCACCGACTCGTTCGTACCCTCGAGCCCGGCGACGATCTCCATGAAGTTCTCGAGCACGTCCCAGATGCGCTCGGAGGCATCGGTCAGGTCGTCGAAGTAGATGTCGAGCTCGTCGCTGAGGTAGCGCTGCTTCGTCCGCTCGAGGGCCCGGAAGACGGCGCGCTGCGGGCGGATGATCGCGCGGAAGTTGATGATCTCCTGCTTCACGTTGCTCAGCTCGCGCACCACGCCGCGGCCGCGGCCCTCGAAGATCTCGTCCTCGATGCGCCGCAGCTTGCGGCCGATCTGGCCGAGCATCGGGAAGGAGGCGTCGACCGCGCGGTCGAGGATGTTGTAGAGCAGGTAACCCGAGCCCTTGGTCATCAGCTCTGCCTGGACGTCTGGGTCGCGCCGGCAGCGCTCGAAGAGGGACGGGAGGGGCAGGATCGTGTCGTTCGGCAGCGTGATGACGTAGTCCGGCCCGATGAAGGCGTCGAGCTCGGCCGCGTGGAGCCTGCCTGTGTCCTTGTCGAAGCGCGGGAAGTGCATGACGAGGAACATGTACTCGTCG
>DATADA010000107.1:0-6633 GCA_036258775.1 Candidatus Limnocylindria bacterium
CCCCCCCCCCTCCTCTGGCTGATCGGAGTCGGCCCTAGACGATCTGGATCCTCGCCCACTCAGCCTCGCCGACCACGGACCGAATCCAGTCGTGGACGGCCTGGGTGTCGGTCCGGTAGGCGAAGTCGGTGCCACGGCACCACGGGTTCAGCCCGAACGAGGTGACCGCAACGATGACGTTGGACGGCGCCGGGTAGAAGACCGGCCCGCCCGAGTCCCCACTGCAGGTTCCACCGCGGCCGCCACCGTTTCCACTGGTCTGCAGGTTGAAGCCCGCGTTCAGTCCGGCCTTGACGTTGACGAGCTTCGACTCCGCCATGAGCCGCTCGCGGAACGACTCGACCGCGACCGGACTCGAGTACGAGAGGCCGTAGCCGCTGACCGTGAACGTCACGTCCTGGAGGCCACGTCGTTGATTCAGCTGATCGAGCGTCCCAACGTGCGCGAGCTGCCCGTACTCCGGCAGGGCGATCGGCTGGTCGAGGATGACCAGGCCGGCGTCGCGGATGTTCGGGAAGCCCGCGAAGTTGTCAAAGCCGTAGTTGTACAGCCGGGTTCCCGTCGCGCAGACGCTCTCCGTCCCCTCAGCGCAGAACTCCGGATAACCGCTTACGGGGGTCGAGCTCCGTTTCAGGGTCGTAGTTCGCTCCCGCGTCCTGCTGGAAGTAGACGCGGGCGTAGATGAGGTCCGCCTCGGACTCGTCGGTGCAGTGACCGGCCGTGAGGAACACGGTCGGCGTCAGGAGGGATCCCGAGCAGCGGTGGCTGAAGTCCGGATCATCGTCCGGATCGGTTTCGTCGCCGTCATCGGCCACGTAGAAGACCACCAACCCGACGAACGGGTGGTCGAAGTCCTCCACGTAGTTCTTTGTGATCGCGCCCGCAGGCGCTAGCAGCACCAGCGAAAACGCGATTGCCGCGACCGTGCTCAGGAGAAGGTGCTTACGCATCGGGGCCGGGTTCCTCCCTGGTGTGATGCTTCGTGGCTCCGGCACGTGAGCCAAAGCGCGCCGGGTCAGCACGCCGCGTGCCGCGCCTGGCCCCTCCGGCCGCACGTGCCCCGGAGCCGACCCCGGGGCTACCCGGCGCCACGCACGGGGAGGACGTGAATTCTGCCGACTGTCGGCCGGCGGAGCCCGATGCAAGCCACCGGGTCGGGTGCCTCGCGGGCGGTGTCTCCGTGACGCGCGACCCGTCGTCTGCCTTCAGCGGGCGGCGGGATGTCCGAAGTAAGGAGCCCGACCGTTGCTGGGGGGTGGTGCAACGGCCGGGCTCACCCAGCCCGCCCTCACATTGCACCGCTCCAATCCAGACCGCACCGGTACGATCGTCCTCCGACGGTCGCAGGACCGGGCAGGCGCCTCGTGCGGGGCGACAGACCCGGTCACCCACCACAGGCTCGAAGCGGTCAGGACACCTCCCTATACTCGGGTGCATGAAGATCCTCGTGGTCGAGGACGATCCGGCCATCCAGCGGCTCCTGTCGCGCGGCCTCGAGGGCGCGGGCCACGAGGTGGTGATCGCCGGCGATGGGGAGGACGCGCTCACGCTGGCCGCGGACGAGGCGATCGAGCTCGTGATCCTCGATCTCGGCCTGCCGGACATGGAGGGCCAGAGCGTCCTGCGTCACCTGCGTGCCAGGCGCCCCGGCGTTCCGGTGCTGGTACTGACCGCGCGCGACGACGTCGGACAGAAGGTGCAGGCGCTCGACGGCGGAGCGGACGACTACATGACGAAGCCGTTCGCCTTCCAGGAGCTGCTCGCCCGCATCCGAGCTCTAACCCGAAGAGCGGATCAACCCAGCTCGACCCGCCTCGAGTCGGGTGACGTCCGGCTCGACCTGCTGGCGCGGCGCGCCTGGCGTGACGACCGGGAGATCGAGCTGTCCGCACGCGAGTTCGCACTGCTCGAGTACCTGATGCGGCACGCCAACCAGGTGCTCTCTCGCACGCAGATCCTGATGGCGGTCTGGGAATATGACGCAGATCCGACGTCGAACGTGGTCGACGTCTACATCCGTTACCTGCGTCGCAAGCTGTCGCCACAGGACGAGCCGTCTCCCATCACCACCGTGCGCGGGATGGGCTATCGCTTCGAGGGATCCGCGCCCGCTCTGACGGATCGCCGGCGAGCATGAAACGAGGCCCGCGCGATGCGGGCCTCGTTGCTTCCGGCTGCCGGGAGAGGTCAGTCCCCCGAGGCGCTGGCGCTCCCGCCGACCGCGGTGTTCGCGCCACCGGCCGTGCCGTCGTCGCCATCGGTGGCGTCGCCGTCGCCGAGGTAGGTCGTGGCTCCGCCGATGGTGCCGTCGTTGCTGATCTCGTCACCGGTGTCGATGACCGTGTTCGCGCCGCCGGCCGTGCCGTCGTTGCCCTCGGTCGCGTCGCCGTCATCGGTGTTCGCGCCGCCGGCCGTGCCGTCGTTGCCCTCGGTCGCGTCGCCGTCATCGTCGTCGCGAACGGCCGCCTCCCAGGTCATGTCGTCCTCGCGGCGGACGCTGCGGTCCTCGTCCGGCCCGCCGAGCGCGACGCCGGCTGCGCCGATCGCGAGAAGCGCGGCCAGCGAGACGGCGATGACACTGCGTGCCGTGAGCCAGCTGGTGAATCGGTTCACGATGATCTCCTTGCTTTCTGTCCAGGACTTGACTTCAGCGCCACGCTATCGGCCGACGGTGAGACGTCCGTGAGCGACGCGTGAGAGCCCGCTCATCGGGTCACTTGAAGCGGAGCTTCGCGACGCCGTGCCGGTCCGCGAGGTCGTCGAAGAGCGCGAACAGCTGCCGCGGGGCAGGACGCGCCTCCGGCCGATCGGACAGCGAGGCGAGGATCGGCTCGGCGATCGACGCAGGCACCTTGGCGGGCAGCGGGAACGGCTCCCGGCGGCCCGGACCATGGCCATTGGCGTCGGCGCCGTTGGACGCGTCGAACGGTCGCTGCTTCGAGACCGCCTCGTACAGCGTCGCGCCCAGCCCCCAGACGTCAGAGGCGGGCCCGATTTCCCCGAAACGCGCCGGGTCGCTCTGCTCCGGAGCCATGTAGCCGGCCGTCCCGATCGGGCGGCGAATGCGTCCGAGCTCGCTGATCCGCCGCGCCACCGACAGATCGATGAGGCGCGGGACGGGTCCCATGATGATGTTGCGCGGCTTCACGTCGAGATGGACGAATCCCTCGTCGTGCAGGTACCCCAGCGCCGAGGAGAGCTGCCGCGCGAGGGGAAACAGCTGCTCGGGGACCAGGACCCCGTGCCGCCGCACCAGCGTCGAGAGGCGCGGCCCCATGAGGTACTCGAGCTCGAGGTACGGACGCGCACCGTCCGTGTCGCGGCCGAAGATGCGGATGAAGGATGGGTGCTCCAGTCGCGCGAGCGCGTCCGCCTCCGATGCCATCGCCGCGCGGGCGGCGGCATCCTCGAGGCGGTCGGGACGCAGCAGCTTGAGCACCGTGGGGCTCAGCAGCCGCTCGTTCCAGACGAGGAAGGTCTCGTACCGCAGCGCGAGGCCGAGGCGCGAGGTGACAAAGCGACCCGGGACGATCTCGTCGCCGGGCGCGGCGTTCCAGCTCATGCGCCCAGCGTCGCCGACCCGCGTGAGGTACCGATGAGGCGGCGGTTAGGCGCCTCTCATCCGGCGCGGCGCGCGTGCCGGTCGACGTGGGCCAGAAGGTCTTCGTACGCGAAGGGCTTCCTGAGGTGATCGGTGGCGCCCGCCGCCAGGCTGGATCCGCCGAGATCGACCTCCTCGCGGGCGGTCAGGAGCACGACGGGCGTGGAGTCGCCCCTCGCCCGCTGCTCGGCGAGGATCTCCAGGCCGTCCGCGTCGGGCAGCATGACGTCGAGCAGCACCAGGTCCCACTTTCCCGTGTTCCACGCGCGTCGTCCGGCCGTGCCGTCCGGAGCCACGCTGACCTCGTGACCGGCCAGTGCCAGGCCGCGACGCAGGACAGCGCCGATCCCGGCATCGTCCTCGATGGCCAGGATGCGGCTCACGACGCCGCGCCGGATGGGCTCGCCACGCGGCCCTCAGAGGCCAATCGCGCCGGTGCACGGATCTCCATCGTGGTCCCGGCTCCGGCCGCCGTGCGGACGCTGATCGTTCCGCCGTGGCCCTCGACGATCGCCCGTGCGATCGAGAGACCGATGCCGGTCCCCCCCGCGCGCCGGGCGCGGTCGCGCCGGACGCGGTAGAAGCGGTCGAAGATGCGCTCCACCTCGCCCTCCGGGATCCCCGGTCCGTGGTCGCCGACCGACACCGTCAGCCCGTGCTCCGACACGTCGCCCCGGACCTCGACCGTGCCGCCCGGCGGTCCGTACTTCGCCGCGTTGTCGACCAGGATGAGGACCGCCTGCTCCAGCCGCGCCGCGTCCAGGAGCAGGACGGCCTCACCCGTCACGTCCGAGGCGAGCCGCGCACCGCGCTCATGGACGAGCACCTCCGCGCGCGCGACGATCCGTCGCAGGACATCCCCGGCATCCTCCTCGGCCAGCTCGAGCGGCGGTGTGGCGGTGTCGGACCGGGCCAGGAACAGCAGGTCGTCGACGAGCCGCGACATCCGGCTCGACTGGTCGACGATCTCGCGGAGGATCTCGCCGTGGCCGCAGCCGTCGCTCATCGCCAGGCCGATCTCGGCGTTGCCGCGCAGGACGGTGAGCGGCGTGCGCAGCTCGTGTGAAGCATCGGCGATGAAGTCCGTCTTCGCCTGGGCGACCTCCGCCAGCTGGCGGGCGGCCGCATGCTCGGCGGCCGCGACGCGGCGCTGCTCGCGCAGCATGCGGAGGACGGCCACCCCGAGACCGCCGCCGACCGCGCCGATGCCGACGACAAGCACGAGGAGGGCCACGATCCCGGTCGTCGTCGCCGCGTCGATCTCGGCGAAGGCGCTCGCCGCACGACGCTCGCCGGCCACGTCGATGTCGGCCGCGAGCGACTCGAGGCGGCTCAGCTCCTCGAGCGCGCGGTCCGACGCGTTCTGGAAGGCCGTGACTCGATCCGCGTCGAACTCGCTCACCGCCGGCGCGAAGTGGTCGTGGTAGCGCTGCGCGGCGTCCTGGAGCTCGGCGATGCTCGGCAGCCCGGTGGGATCGAGGCCGCCGTAGAGCTCGGCCAGCTCATCGAGCTGGCGCTGGAGCTCCTCGTACCGCTCTTCCCAGCTGCCCGCGCGCTGAGCGACCACGGCCTCGGTCAGGTCGTCGAACAGCATGTTGCGGTGGTAGTGGCGAACGTCGAGGACGGCCACGCGGAGGTCGTCCGCATTGTCCTCGAGCTCGATGTCGTACGTGACGGCCCGCTCGACGATGTCGTGCACCGATCGGTTCACGACGATCCCGACCACGCCGACGACCGCGATCCCGACGAGCAGCCCGGCGATGGCCGCGACCGCCGTCCGCCACCGCACGTCGCCGCGCTGCCTGCGCCGAACCGTGTCGTCAGTCATCGTCGCCCTCGCCGTCGTCGTCGCCGCCATCATCGTCGTCCGGTGGCTCGGGTGCCGGTGGGGGCGGGGGTGGCGGTGCGGGCGGTTGCGGGACCGGCGGCGGTGGGTCGGCCGGGACAGCGGTCGGGCTCGGCGACGCGGTGGCGGCCGTCGTCGGTGTCGCGCGCTCCGGCGGCGCCGCCGACTCGGTGAGGCGCAGGTCGATCTCGATCACGCCGCTCCGCTCCTCGAGCTCGACCGTCGCCTCCGCGCCCGCGTCGTCGACGAGGAGGAAGGTCCACTCGCCATACGCGAATGCCATGTCCGCCACCGTCCACCCGCCGCTGGCGAACACGCCGCGGTAGAAGCTGCGGACGTCGTCGAGCGGCGCGCGGACGAGGTACTCCGCGGAGGCGATGCTCCGGTCGCCGGCATCGTCGCGGTCGAACGCGACGCGCACTGAGCCGGGGTAGCGCGGCAGTCGGCCGATCTCCTCGCCCGGGACGTCGCCGCTCGGCAACGCGATCCCCGACGGAGCCGCGGAAGAGGCGGGGGCCGAGGCAGGCGCTCGGTCGGGCTGGGTCGCGATCGGCGCGCGGCCGAGCGCCACTCCGCCGACGAGCACGGCGAGGAGGAGCGCCGCGAGCGCCAGCCTGGAGATACGCACGGCGAGCAGAGTCCTGCAGGGCTGTGCCGGGAGCGTGCGGCCGGCCGATGAGCCGCCGATGAGGCGCGGATGAGCCGCTTCTCATGCGCGGCGCTCGACCGGAGCGGGCTCAGGCCTGAGGTCCGCTGATCCGCAGCACGGCCAGGCGCCATGCCCCATAGAGCATCGCGGTTGCCGCGAGCAGCTCCCCGAGCTCCTCGACAAACGAGAAGACCTGCGCCACCGCGCTCTCGGATGGCGCGACATTCACGATGAGGTCCAGCCCGGCCGCGCTGAGCGTGAACGCGGCGAGTCCGCCGGCGAGGCAGACGGATGCCATCCGGTCGGCGCGCCAGAGGGAGCGTCCGGCAACGGCCAGGGTTGCGGCCGCGGCGAGGCCGAGACCGCCGAACACGAACGGCCAGAGGCCCGTCACTGGCAAACCTTCGGACCTGGTGAGCCGCCCGAAGTACTCGTGGATCGCGGCGAACTCGTCCAGCGACAGGAAGAAGAACATTGCGGAGGCGACGGCGAAGACGGCAACGTCCCTCAGCAAGGGTCCGCCGCGGAAGGCGAGCA
>DATADA010000108.1:0-2460 GCA_036258775.1 Candidatus Limnocylindria bacterium
GTCCAGACCGACTCCTCGGTGCTCGAGTCCGGACAGGACTGGGAGCAGCAGCGCCAGCAGCAGACGCCCAGCGGCGGTTCGGTGACCGACTCGATGGACGCGGCCTACGGGCCGGGCGGCGGCGCCGTCTCCGCGGCGGCGGGATCGGCGGCGCTCAACGCCCTGACCGGCGCCGGCTACAGCGCCGACGAGGCCCGGGCGATGATCGGCGCCTTCGCGCCCGACGAGGCCAACTCGCCGGCGCTCAACGCCCTGACCGAGGCCGGCTACAGCCCGGCCGAGGCCGAGGAGATGGTCCGCCAGGCGCACCTCGCCCAGCTCGGCGAGGGCTGGGAGTCGCAGCGCGAGCAGCAGACCCCGTCCAACCTCGAGTCGCAGAACGTGCCCGACTGGCAGCGGTATGCCTACGGGTCGGAGAGCGGCACGACCGGACCGGTGACCGGTTCGATGGACGAGGCCTACGGCCCGGGCGGCGGCGCGGTGAGCTCCGCGTCGCAGGCCGGACCGATGGACGCCATCGAGGGCGGCGCCTACTCGCGCACGCAGTCGACGAGCGACGCCGGGCCGATGGATCCGCTCGAGGCGGGCGTCCACCCGGCGTACCAGAGCCCGGCCGAGGCCGGACCGATGGACGCCATCGAGGGCGGCGCCTACTCGTCGGGCGAGGGCGAGAGCTCCTCGGACGACGAGACCGATCGAACGGGCAGGTTCGGGCCGACCCCGCGCTAGCGGTCAGCCCGAGCAGTCACGGCCGAGGCCGGCAACGGCCTCGGCCGTTTTCGTTGCCACGCGAGCGGGGCCGATTCAGTCGAGCAGGTCGCGGGCGATCATCTCGTCGAGCGGCACGGAGCCGTCGATGAAGCCGAGCCGGGTCATGATGCCGTAGCCGCTCTCCCAGCGCTGCGGGTCGATCTCCCCGGCGGGGTCGGCTCCCCACAGCTCGGCGGTCGCCTCCAGCACCGCCCGCGCCGTCTCCCGATCCTCGGCGATGGCCGGCACCGCCCGCTCGGCGGCGGCCAGCCCGACCTCCGTGTCGGCGATCACCTCCCGCTGCGCCCTCAGGGTCGCCTCGGCGAACGCGCGAACCATCTCGCGGCGGCGGGCCAGCAGCTCGTCGCCGACGATCAGGCCCGGGCCCGGCAGCGGCGCCCACTCGTCGAGGGTGAGCAGGTCGACCTCCATCCCGCGGGCGGCGAGCCGAAGCGGCTCGTTGTTCCGGAAGCCGGTGATCAGCTCCACGTCGCCGTTGGCAAGGCCTTCCGCCTGGTTGAACTGCGGATACTCCCGGATCGTGACGTCCTCCTCGTCGAGGCCGCCCGCGTCGAGCAGCGCGAGCAGCGCGTGCCACGACGAGCCGAAGCGACCCGGCGTCCCGATCGCCGTGCCGCCGAGGCCGGCGGGCTCGGCGGGAACCTCACCCGCCGGGCCGATGATCGCCACCGGGAAGCGCGAGAAGAGGCTCGCCGCGTACACGACCGGGATTTCGCTCGTGCGGCTGACCATGACGTCGGTGGCGTCCGCCACGCCGAACTCCGCCTGACCGCTCGCGACGAGGCGGATGACGTCCGGCGACTGGCGGTGCTCGATCGTGACCTCCAGGCCCACGGCGGCGTAGTACCCCTCCTGCTGGGCGACGTAGAACGGAGCGAACTGCACGTCGGGCCGAAAGCCGAGGAGCAGGGTCACCTCCTCCGGCTCGACGCTCGGGGAGGGAGCCGCGGGACCGTCCGGCCCGGGCGCGAGGGTACATGCGGCGAGGAGGAGCGCTGCGAGCGCAACCCCGAGCCGGCGCGGCGAGATCCGGCGCATCGGAGGCTCGCTCAGGCGGCGCGGGGCGCCAGCCGGCGCTCCGCGAGCACCACCAGCCCGTGGAAGGCGAGCCCGATGACGGCCAGCGTGGCCAGCGCCACGAACATGAGCGGCGTGTCGAACAACCCCTGGTTCGCCACGTTGATCAGGATCCCGAGGCCGACTCCTCCGGAGCTCGCCCACTCCGCCACGACTGCACCGATGACCGAGAGGGTCACGCCGACGCGCAGGCCGCCGAAGACGACCGGCAGCGCCGCCGGGATCTCGAGCAGCGTGGTGACCTGGCGCCGGGTGGCGCCCAGGCTCCGCAGCATCTCCGCCAGGAGCGGGTCCGCCGACCGGATCCCGACCATGGTCGCGATCGCGATCGGGAAGAACACGATGAGCCCGCAGATCACCACCCGCGCCGCCAGCCCGCCGCCGAACCAGATGTCGAGCAGTGGGGCGAGCGCCAGGATCGGGACGGCCTGCGCAGCGACGATGTACGGCGACAGGACCCGCTCGACGAGTAGGCTCTTGCCGAGCGCCACGCCGACGGCGACGGCCGCCGCGGCGCCCGCAACGAAGCCGAGCACGATCTCCACCAGCGTCGCCGCGGTGTGCTGTGCGAGGACTCCGCTGCCGATGGCGCGCAGCGCCCGTTCCCCGACC
>DATADA010000109.1:0-2993 GCA_036258775.1 Candidatus Limnocylindria bacterium
CCGCCGGTGAACCTGGCGGGGTACCATCGGCCACCGCACCGCACCTCGACCGCGCCATCGGCGCCTCGGGTGCGAACCGCAAGGAGCGAGCAGCCCTCGATGGCCCTGGAGATCAGCCTCGCGCCGCGCACCGCGGCCGGCAAGAAGAACCGACGCCTGCGCCGCACCGGCGTGGTTCCCGCCGTGGTCTACGGGCGCGGCACGGAATCCGTCCCGGTCCAGATCGACGGCAAGGTGTTCGACGCGCTGTACCGGGCCGCCGGGCGCACGAGCGTCCTGAACGTACGGCTCGACGGCGGCAGGGGCCAGAGCGCGATCATCAAGGACGTCCAGCGCAACCCCGTCAGCGGCCGGCCGATCCACGTCGACTTCCTGCTGATCGACCTGCGCCAGGAGATGGAGGTCGACGTCCCGATCGTCTACACCGGCCACGCCCCGGCCGTCGACCAGTTCGCCGGCACCCTGGTTCACAATCTCGACCGCGTGCGCGTGAAGGCGCTCCCGGGGGACCTGCCGCACGAGATCAGCGTCGACGTCGGCTCGCTGGCGACTCTCGACGACGCGATCCACGTCCGCGATCTCCGGGTGGATCCGGGGAAGGTCCACGTCCTGGCCGATCCGGACGAGCTCGTCGCCAAGGTGCTGCCGCCGAGGATCGAGGTCGAGGAGGAGGTCGTCACCGAGGCGGTCGCGGAGCAGGAGGCGGCCGAGGAAGCGGCGAGCGGCGAAGCAGCGGCCGCATCGGCCGAGGGCGGCGAGACGTCGGCGGAGGAGCCCTCGTCCTAGCGGCGCCGACGCGCGTTACTCGTCGATCAGGCGGGTGGCGGCCTCCCGGATGGCGTCGATGTTCGGCTCGAGGATGTAGCCGGAGCCATCGCCCCGGTCACCCTCGAAGCCGATGTAGTCGGGCGGCTCGAGCACCAGGTGCTCCACGCCCGCATCGGCGGCGCGGCGTGCCAGCTCGACGAGCGTCGGCAGCTCGTCGAGCGGCAGATCGGTCTGGAGCGAATCGAGGTCGTCGACCAGGGCGTCGACGTCGACCTCGCGGGTGGGATCGGCCAGTCGCTCGATGACGGCGAGAATCACCTCGCCCTGACGTCGGACGCGGCCGTAGTCCTGGTCCACCCGGGTGCGGACATAGGCGAGCGCCGTGGTGCCGTCGAGCTCCTGCGGCCCCGGCTCCAGCGACAGGTCGACCCTCGGGTCGGCGAGCGGCTCGTCCGGCTCGACGTCGATCCCGCCGACGCCCTCCACGACCGTTCGGAAGTCGTCCATGTCGAGGACGACGTGGGCGTCGATCTCGACCTCGAAGAGCGCCGCCATGGCGTCGCGCAGCGTCTCGAGATCGCGCTCGCGGTAGATCGCGTTCACCTTTCCGTCCCAGGTGGAGCCATCGGGAAGCGGGATGTCGGTCAGGTCCCGGGGCACGCCGATGATCGCGAGCTCGGATTGGTCCTCGCTCAGGCTGACCAGCTGGAGCGCATCCGTGTTGACCGGCTCACCGCGCTCGGCCCGCGTCTGGTTCACGTCGAGCCCCACGACCAGCACGGTCCAGCGACGGTTCAGCAGCTCGGCGTTCAGCCTCTGGGTGGCGAACGGCGACGGCGACCGTACCGGCGAGGGCGACGCCCCCACCTGGCCGCGCTGCTGGCCGAGCAGGAAGAAGAGCACCGCGGCCACGATCGCGAGGACGGCCAGGACGCCCAGGATGGCGGGCAGCAGCGACGCCCGCCTGGCCGGTGCTGGGCGCTGGCTCATCGGCCGCGATGATGCCATGCCGGGGAGAGGGGAAATCGGCAGCGGGCGGCAGCCCGCGGGGCCGCCTCAGGCGGTCCGGGAAGCCGGCTGGACGCTGTTCAGCGCGTTCTCGACGAGGCCCTCGAGGTCGGCGAGCGCGAACGGTTTGGGGAGCACATGGGTGTTCGCGAGCTCCCGCAGCTCGTCCGCCCGCTCGTCGAGCTCCGCCACGTCCGCCGAGCAGACGATGACCGGCACGTCGGCGAGCGCGGGGTGCGCACGGGCGAGGACCAGGAACTCCCACCCGGTGTGATGCCCGGGCTCGAGCCGCAGGTCGACGATCAGCAGGTCGGGGCGCGTGGCGACGAGGCCGTCCACGTCGAGGCCGCGGCCCTGGTGAACGGACACCGCGTAGCCGGCGCCCTCGAGCGCTTCCTGCACCAGGTCGAGAAAGTCGGGGTTGTCATTGACAACCGTGATCCGGGGGCGGGAGTGGTTCACGGGCTCGGTCGGCCGGGCAGTCAAGCCGCAGCCTGCTCAGGCGGGTTGGACGCGATTGTACCGCGCCCGGCGGCCGGGACCGCAAGATGCTCCTCGCCGGCCCTCCCGGCGTCGGACGGCGAGCGCTAGCCGCCGACCAACGACTCGCCGCAATGCGGGCAGACGGTGTCGGTGTCGTCTACCTCGCCGCCGCAGAACGGGCAGGTGCGTGCCTTCGTCTCATCGGTCATGCGTCACGAAAACTGCACGCCGCGCGCCGGGCGACGCCGGGCGCTGACCTCTGCGAGGCCTGCCGCTTGGCATTACCCTTCGCAGCCGTGACAGACGCCTCGACCCGCCCGCCGACCGAGGCGGACCGGCAGAACGCCCCGTCGCTCAGCGTGCCGATGCTGCGGCGGAACGGCGTGCGCCTGTTCCTGACCAGCGCCGTGATCCTGTTCGTGGAGCTGCTCCTCATCCGCTGGATCCCGGCAAACGTGATCTACATCGGCTTCTTCAGCAACTTCCTGCTGATGGCCAGCTTCCTGGGGATCGGGGTCGGGATCCTCCTCGGCCGGCGCGGCGGACGCCCGCTCATCTCGCCCTTCCCGATCCTGCTGCTGCTGGTGGTTCTGCTGGTCTACCGTGCGCAGCTGAACGTCCAGATCGAGTCGCAGGACGAGATCTTCTTCGGGCTCGCCGAGAACACGAGCGCGGACGTCAACTTCCTGGTCCTGCCGCTCGTCATCGTCCTCGTCACGGCGCTGATGGCATCG
>DATADA010000110.1:0-6001 GCA_036258775.1 Candidatus Limnocylindria bacterium
GGTGACCCTCGGCGACGAGGAGGCCCGGCGGCGAGGGACGCAGAAGACGGTCCTCGAGCGCAAGGCGCCGCCGACCTTCGACGTCCTGGTCGAGATCCTCGAGCGCGACCGGGTCATCGTGCATCGCAACGTGGCCGAGACCGTCGACGCCATCCTGCGCGGCCACATGGTCCCGCCCGAGCAGCGCTGGCGCGACGACGCCGGCGACGTGCGCAGCGCGACAAAGTACGACTACCGGATCAGCGAGACCGCGGCCGGAAACCCGGCCTTCGCGCCGCTGGAGCCGACCGGAGGCTACGGCGCCTTCGGGCGCGGGGGCGGGCGGGGAGGGCGCTACGAGCGCGGCGCGGAGCGCGGCGAGCGCCGCTACGACCGCGGTCTTCGCTCGTTGCCCGGGGGCGCGTCCGGCCGCGGCGGCGAGACGCGGGGTGGGCTGAGGCCGCTCCCCGGAGAGCGGCTGGCGACCGTCGACCGCGACCGGGATCGGGAGGCCGAGGCCGATTCACGACGGGTTCTCGAGCAGACGCTGCGCGACGTCCGCGGGGCGGCCGACCCGACGGCGGCCAGGGACGAGGAGCTGCTGCGGCCGGCACCCCGTGCGCAGCGCGGCATGAGCGTCTTCCCGTTCGGGGTCAGCCGCAAGCGGCTCGAGCAGGCGGTGCGCGAGCTCGGCGTGCCGGTGACGGTGGCGCGCGACCTGGATGAGGCCGACGCCGTGGTGACCCTCAAGAACTACTACCGGCGCAAGCCGTCGGCGCTGCGCGACGCCGAGAGCCACGGCGTGCCGATCTTCGTGCTCAAGACGAACACCGTGCTCCAGATGGAGAACATGCTCGCGAGCCTGTTCGACCTCGAGGCCGACCCGCAGGACGCCGCGCTGCGCGAGACGGCGGAGGCCATCGGGCTCGTCCAGAACTCCGGGCGACCGCTCGAGCTCGCCCCGCAGAACGCCTACGTGCGGCGCCTGCAGCACCAGATGGCCGAGCGGGAGGGGCTGATGAGCCGCTCGCGCGGCGCCGAGCCGAACCGCCGCGTCGAGCTGATCCCCGAGGACGGCGCGTGGCACTGACCCCCGGCCCGTAGGGCGTGGCCCGCGGTCGGTTCATCACCCTCGAGGGACCGGAGGGAAGCGGCAAGACCACCGCGGCGCGGCACCTCGCCGACTGGCTGCGGGCGCGCGGCGTCGATACGGTGCTGACGCGGGAGCCGGGTGGGACTCGCCTCGGCGACGAGGTGCGACGGCTGGTCCTCCACCTGCGCGACGTCTCCGACGCCCTCGACCCACGCGCCGACGCCCTGCTGTTCGCGGCCGCCCGGGCGCAGCACACCGCCGAGGTGATCCGCCCCGCGCTGGAGCGGGGCACGTGGGTCGTCTGCGCGCGGTACCTCGACTCGTCGCTGGCGTACCAGGGTCACGGCTACGGCAACGACCTCGAGGAGCTGCGACGCCTCCAGGCGTTCGCGACCTACGAGACCCGGCCGGACATGACGATCCTGCTCGACGTGCCGGTGGAGGTGGGCCTGCGCCGCAAGCGGCAGGAGACCTGGAACCGCTTCGAGGACACCGAGGAGGCGGAGTTCTTCGAGCGCGTGCGGGCCGGCTACCTCGCCCTCGCCGCCGCCGAGCCGGATCGCTTCCGCTTGGTCGACGGCTCCGGCACGCCCGACGACACCGACCAGCGGGTGCGGGCCACGGTCGAGCCGCTCCTGGCGCCGGTATGATGCCGGTCAAGCGCAGGAGGCGGAGAGCTCGGCCGGATGAGGCTGGTCATCGCGATCGTGCACAACGAGGATGCCGGGACCCTGGTCGACGCGCTCCTCGAGAAGGAGTACCGGGCGACGAAGCTGCACTCGTCGGGCGGGTTCCTGAAGCAGGGGAACGCCACGATCCTGGTCGGGGTCGATGACGACCAGGTGCAGCCGGTGCTCGACATCATCAGCGCCAGCTGCCACTCCCGCCGGCAGTTCGTGAACCCGATGCCGCCAATCATGGAGCCGGGCGAGTTCTACATGCCCTATCCGGTGGAGGTGGAGGTCGGCGGCGCGACGGTCTTCGTCGTGCCGGTCGAGCGCTTCGAGCGGCTCTGACCGATGCGGGTCGCGGCGGTCCTGAGCCCGCACGCGGAGTGGCCGCCGATCGTCGAGGCGGCCCGCGCGGCCGATCGACTGGGCCTCGACGCCATCGGCTTCTGGGACCACTACCACTCCGCTCGGCCTGAATGGGCGTACGTCTGCGGCTGGTCGGCGTACGGCGCGCTGGCGGCCGCGACGGAACGGGTGCGGCTCGTCCCGATGGTCCTCAATGCCCTGCACTACCAGCCGGGGGTGCTCGCCAAGGAGTCGTCGATCCTGAGCCACATCAGCGGTGGGCGCTTCGAGCTGGCGCTCGGCGCCGGGGACTGGCCCGAGTCCTTCGCCGCGTGGGGCGACCCGTTCCCGGCGGCCGAGGCGCGCATCGCCCGCCTGGTGGAGACGATCCGCATCCTGCGAGGAGTGTGGACCGGCGAGCCGACCAGCTTGGACGGAAGCCAGTTCCATCTCGACGGCGCCACCTGCACGCCGGCGCCCGCGGTGCCGCCGCGGGTCGTGGTCGGCGCCGGCGCATCGCGGGCCACGATGCGCGCCACCGCGCCGCTCGTCGACGAGCTGAACGTCTACGCCGACCCCGAGCTGGTCTCGGCCGCGCGACGCATCGGCGAGGAGTCTGGCCGAGCGCTGAGCGTGTCCGTGCACCTCGCCTGGGACTGGGGGAACTGGCCCGCCGAGCCCGCCCCTGAGCTCGAGCGCTGGGCACGGCTCGGCGCCGATCGCGTCCACGTGAGCGTCGGCTCCGACGACATGACGCGACGCATGGAGGTGCTGGCCGAGGCGGCCGGGCGCGTCGCCGCGATGCCGGCGTGACGCGGTGACCGCGAGCGTCGACGCCTGGCTGGCCCGCCTCGAGCGCCAGGCGCCCGACGTCGTGGCGGCGTGGCGGGCGATGCCGGCCATGGACGAGCGCGGGCTCTCGGCGCTCCGCTCCCTGCGACGCGAGCTGCGGACGCGCGTCGGCCCGGGCAGCGCCGACGAAATCCTCGCCCAGCAGGAGGCCGTCGGTGACGAGCTCGGCGCGGTGCTGGCGTCGCTCCCCGACGAGCTGCTGCGCGCGCCCGGCGGCGAGGAGGACTGGAACGTCGCGCAGGCGTTCGCCCACGCCACGGCGGCCCGCCGCTTCCTCGCCGCGTGGGCGGCCCTGGACGCCGCCGGCGAGTGGCCCGAGCACCGCCCGCCGATGGTTCGCCCGTCCGTGCCCGGGCCGCCCGACGCGAGCCGCGAGCAGCTGATGATGCTGCTCGACAAGAGCCGCCGCTCGCTGCGCGAGTCCGCGGCCCGGATCGCGGGCCACGAGACGGACCGCTGCCGGCTGGAGCACCCGATCATCGGCCGGCTGCGCTGCGGGGAGTGGCTCCTCTTCGTGGGCGTCCACGACCTGATGCACCTGGAGCAGCTGCACCGCCTCGCGTCCGCCGCTTCCGCGCACGCGCCCGCCTGAGCCGATGCCGCCGCAGCGCGCGGCGCCGCTCGTCTTCGTCGTCGACCCGGCCGGTGGTGCCGAGGCCGCACCGGCCATGTCGTACCGGGCCGCGGCGGTCGCCGGTCAGCGCCTGCTCGCCGCCGAGCTGAGCGCCCGCCTGGGGCGCCTCGGGGCCGCGGTGCTGCCGCTGCGCGCCGTCGACGGACCGCGCCCCCCTCCGTTCCACTGGGGCCGCTGGTTCGCCGCCCAGGCGCGGCATGCGCTCGAGGCGGCCGACGCGGGGGTCGACGCGATCGGCTACGCCGGCGCCGGCTCGCTCGCCCTGCTCGGCGACGCGGCGCTCGACGCCCTCCTCTCCCCGGTCCGGGGTGAGGCGGTCGCCAACAACCGGTTCAGCGCGGACGCCTGGGTTGCCGCGGGCGACACCGATCGTGTCCTGGCCGCGCTCGAGGCGTGCGACTCGGATAACGCCGCTCCGCGAGCGCTCGAGACGCTCGGATTCCACGTCCGCGACCTGGGCGGCGAGCCGTTCTCGCGCTTCGATGTGGACACGCCGCTCGACCTGGCGCTGCTGCGGCTCGCGACGCGGCTGCCGACGACGCGCCGCCTCGATGGACGCGTCTCCGGCTACCTCGAGATGGCGCGTCTCCCCGGTGACCGCCCCCTGGAGGTGCCGCATCTGGCACGGCTCGGCGACGTGATCCGCGACCGGACCGCCGAGCTCGTGGTGGCCGGACGCGTGCCTTCGGCCACGCTCGGCCACCTCGAGACCGAGACGGCCTGCCGGGTCCGGGCCTTCGTCGAGGAGCGCGGCATGCGCTCCGCCCGGACCGCCCGCCCGCGCTCGTTCCTGGCGCGCTGGCTGGAGCGGCTCGGCCCCGCCGACCTCGTCGGCGAGCTGTCACGTCTCGGCGACGCCGTGGTCCTCGACAGCCGGGTGGTCATGGCCGCGCTCGCCGGCACGTCGGATGGGGCCGCCTGGCCGCCGCCGGAGGAGCGCTTCGCGTCCGACTTCGGCGACGCCACGCCGATCGCGACTGTTTGGCTTCGCGAGCTGACGGCCGCGGCGGCGGGCGCATCGGCTCCGATCCTGCTCGGCGGTCACGCGCTCGTCAGCGACGGGCTGCGGGTCATCGTGGAGGCCGCCTGGCTCGGCCGCTGACGCCCGCGACCGGCTGCCGCAGCCCGCGGCGGCATCGGGCCGTCACCGGGCCGTCGTCGGCGGTCCGAGCGGGCCCTTGCTAGACTGAGCCTGCGCACGGGGGCCACGACCGCGGGCCGCCCTGCGCCAGAGGAATTCGCACGCACACGCCCGGGCAGCGCTCTTGCACCGTCCGGGCTCCGAGGACGCGCAGGCGACAGCGGATGGACCATACCGGGCTGCTCTACGTTCTGGGCTTCGGGTTCGCCGCCACGACGTTCGTGTTCGGCACGATCCTGTTCGCCTGGCTCGTCAGCCACCGGCGGCGCAGGCCGCAGAAGGGGCTGCCGTACGAGAGCGGGATCGACACGATCGGCGACACGTGGAGCCGGTTCGGGCTCGCCTTCTACCTGTACGCCCTCCTCTTCGTCGCGTTCGACGTGGAGATCATCTTCGTCTACCTCTGGGCGATCGTCGTGAGGGCGGTGGAGCTGCCGGGGATCATCATCATCGGCGTCTTCCTCGCGATCCTGATGTTCGGTGAGCTGTACGCGTGGAAGAAGGGGGATCTGAGATGGCACTAGACACACCGGCCCGCGGGAACGGCGACGTCCCGCCGGGCGCCGCACCACCGCCCGTCGTCGTCCCCGACCAGGCCGGCGACGACGAGAGCCTGCGCGAGTTCGGCATGGACGAGCACCCGCGCGGCGGGTTCCACGGCCTCCTCGAGGTGATTCCGACCAGGGCCGACTACGTGCTCGACCTCATCCGCGCCAATTCGCTCTGGCCGCTGCTCTCGGGGCTCAGCTGCTGTGCGATCGAGATGATGAGCACGGCGACCAGCGTCAACGACATCGACCGCTTCGGGATGTTTCCGTTCCGGGCCAGCCCGCGGCAGGCCGATGTGCTGATCGTGGCCGGCACGCTGACGACGAAGATGGCCGGCCCGCTCGTGCGGCTGTGGGAGCAGATGCCGGAACCGAAGTGGTGCGTGGCCATGGGCACCTGCACGACCTCCGGCGGCCGCTTCAAGCGCTCGTACAGCGTGGTCCAGGGCGTGGACCGCGTGATGCCCGTCGACGTCTACGTCCCCGGCTGCCCGCCGCGCCCGGAGGGGCTGATCTACGGGATGATGAAGCTGCAGGAGCTCGTCAAGCAGCGCCGCGGCCAGTGGCGGACGTACGTCGACCGCGGCCCGCAGCGACAGGCCTGGGAAGGAGACGTCCGCTGACCGTCGCCGCCGGAGCGGGGCCGCTCATCCGCCTCATCTCGGACCGCCTCGCCGGCGCCGTCCGCGATCTGTCGACCGACGAGGACACCGTCGAGTACCAGATCGACGGGGCGCG
>DATADA010000111.1:0-2045 GCA_036258775.1 Candidatus Limnocylindria bacterium
CGGAAGTCCTGGTCCGGCACGAGCCGGGTGCTGAACTTGGCGGCCGCCCAGGCCGGGATGATCGTCTTCGACCCCTCACCGCTGTAGCCGCCCCAGATGCCGTTGATGTCGAAGGTCGGCCTGGCCGAGAGCCGCTCGCGGAGCGTGTACCCCCGTTCGCCGTCCGACAGGCGCGGGACGCCGATCCGGCGCGCGAAGTCGGCCTCGTCGAAGGGCAGCTCGGCGTAGCGCCTCCGCTCCTCGTCGCTCAGCTCGAGGACCCGGTCGTAGAAGCCGGGCACCGTCACCCGGCCCTGGTCGTCGGTCAGCGAGGCGAGCATCCGGACCAGCACGTTGGCCGGGTTGTCCACACCGCCGCCGTACTGCCCGGAATGGAGATCCTGGAACGGGCCGCGCACCCGCACCTCGAAGTAGGCGATCCCGCGCAGGCCGTAGCCGAGCGCCGGGGTGCCGTCATCGTCGAAGGTGTCGCCGTCGCTGACGACGCAGAAGTCGGCCTGGAGCAGCTCGGGGTGCTCGGCGATGAACTGCTCGACCGGCTCCGAGCCGACCTCCTCGTCGCCCTCGAAGAAGAACCGCAGGTTGACCGGCAGCCCGCCCGCGCCCTGCAGCCATGCCTCTGCCGCCTTCAGGTGCATGAACAGCTGGCCCTTGTCGTCTCCCGCCCCGCGCGCGTACACGCGGTCCTCCTCGTGCCGCGGCTCGAAGGGCGGTCGGACCCATTCGTCGAGGGGGTCGGCGGGCTGGACGTCGTAGTGGCAGTAGACCAGGACCGTGGGTGCGTCCTCGCCGGCTCGCAGCCACTCCCCGGTCACGATCGGGTGCCCCTTCGTCTCGTGCAGCGTGGCGTTCTCCACGCCGATCCGAGTCAGCTCGTCGCGGATCCACCCCGCGGCACGGCGGACCTCCTCGCTGCGGCCCGGGTCGGCGCTGACGCTCTCGATCCGGAGGAACTCGTCGAACTGGCGGAGGTGCTCCTCGGCGTGCTCGCGGAGGTGGTCGAGGGCGGCCTGCGTGCTGCCCGCCGTGTCGGCCTGCGTCGTCATGGGGCGATGATAGGCCCGATGCGGAACCCCGCCGCCCCTCACGGCGTCTCGGACGGCATGCCCCTGCTCCTCCGCGCCGGCGCTGCCCTCGCGGTGGCGCTCGGCCTCGTCGCGATCCTGGCGCGCCCGGCGCTCGCCTGCAGCTGTGCGGCGATGACGCCCGACCAGGCGCTGGCGGCGTCCGACGCGGCCTTCGTGGGGGCGGTCATCGAGGCGCCGCCCGCCCCCGGTCCCGGCGCGCCGCTGGTCGACCCGCCGTTCGAGGAGACCGCGCCGTTTGCATTCGAGGTCGAGGGTGTCGCCAAGGGCGACGTGACCCAGCCCGCCGTGGTGCTGGGCAGCTTCAACGGCGCCGCCTGCGGCATGTCCTTCGCGCCCGGTGAGCGCTGGCTGGTGTTCGCCACCGCCGAGGGCGGCAGCCTGACCACGAACCTGTGCGCCGGCAGCATCCCGCTGGCGGCCGGTGAGCGACCGCCGGTCCCGGTCGAGTCCGCGACCGCGAGCGCCTCGGATGCCGGCGTCTGGGTACCCGGCCCGGTGCTCGTCGCGGGAGGTGGGCTCGCCCTGCTCGGAGCCGCCTCGTACCTCGCCTTCCGGCGCCGGCCCGAGGCGCAGGCGGCGCGCCGCGTGGAACGCTAGGCGATCAACCCGAGGGCGAAGCCGAAGAAGAGGGCCAGGGCGACCGGTGGCACAAGGCTCGCCACTCGCAGCGGCGCGGGCCAGCCCGGACCACCGACGAAGGCATACAGGGGGATCGCCAGCGGGAAGAGGATCGCCGCCGCGGACCATGCCATCCGCGCGCGCCGGCTGAGGTCGGGCCGATCCTGGACGTCGAGCCAGTACGCGGCCAGCATCATGAACGCCGCCACGGCGCTCACCGCGAAGAGCGTCCAGGCCAGGGGAAGCATGGCAGCCAGCCTCGGCGCGTCGCGCGGCGCGTCAGTCGCCGAGCTCGCCGCGGCGCCGGGCGAGGTCCTCCTCGCCCGACAGGAGGTCGCC
>DATADA010000112.1:0-10208 GCA_036258775.1 Candidatus Limnocylindria bacterium
CCGATCACCGAGGTATCGCCTGGAGGTCCTGCCGCCCGATGCGTGGGCCGGGCACGTGGCCGACCGGCTCGTCGAGCGGCTGACGGCCAGGCCGACGCTCCGGATCTGCCTGCCGACCGGCGACACGCCGACGCCCCTCTATGACGCGCTGGTCGGCCGCGGCGCGCCGTTCGGCGGGGCGGAGGTCCTGCTGCTCGACGAGTACCTCGGTCTGTCGGAGGACGACCCGGCGCGGGCCGGGGAGCGGCTCCGACGGGAGCTGATCGACCGGCTGGCCGATCCGCCGGCCGCCTACCACCCGATCGACCTGGCGGGCCCGCCCGACCAGGCGGCGGGCCGGCACGACGTGCTCGCCGCGGCCGGCCTGGACCTGACGCTGGTCGGCATCGGCCGGAACGGACACGTCGGGTTCAACGAGCCCGGCTCGGACGCCGACAGCGAAACCCGCGTGGTCGCGCTCGCCGCCGAGAGCCGCCAGGTGGCAGAGGCGTACGGCGCCAGCGAGGGCCCGCGCTCGGGCATCACCCTCGGCCTGCGACGCCTCCTCGAGTCGGCCGAGATCTGGCTGCTCGCCACCGGGCGGAGCAAGGCCGAGATCCTGGCCCGCGCGCTCGAAGGACCCGAGACGCCGCAGGTCCCGGCGAGCTTCCTGCGACGCCATCACCGGCTGACGGTCCTGGCCGATGAAGCAGCCGCCACGCGTCTCACCGGCCGCCCGTCGAGTTGATCGAGTCCCACCCCGCGCCGCGCCACCGCTATCATTCGCGCGAGGCAAGTCCTCCCTGAGGATCGTCCGCGGCTGCGGCGGCCGTCTCCAGTCCCGAGTCGACGGAGGGGACCCGTGCGCTTGATCCACGAGATCGGGGCGGCCGTGATCGGCAGCGGCTTCATCGGTACCGTCCACATCGAGGCGCTCCGGCGGCTCGGCGTGACGGTGCACGGCATCCTCGGGTCAACGTCGGAGCGGGCCGGGGCCCGCGCTCGCGCCCTCGGGGTCGCGAAGGCCTACACCAGCCTCGACGAGCTGCTCTCCGACGACCGGGTCGAGGTGGTCCACGTGACGTCGCCGAACCACCTCCACCATGACCAGGTCCGCACCATCCTGTCCGCGGGCCGCCACGTCCTGTGCGAAAAGCCGCTGGCGATGACCTCTGAGCAGTCGGCCGAGCTCGTCCGGCTCGCTGCGGATACGGGCCTCGTCAACGCCGTCAACTTCAACCTCCGCTTCTACCCGCTCAACCAGCATCTCGCCGAGCTGATCGGACAGGGTGCGCTGGGCGAGATCCGGCTGGTCAGCGGGCACTACTTCCAGGACTGGCTCCTGCTCGAGACCGATTGGAACTGGCGCCTGGAGCCGGACCGCGGCGGGGCGCTGCGGGCGGTCGGCGACATCGGCTCGCACTGGCTGGACCTGATGACCTTCATCACCGGCCAGCGGGTGAGCGCGGTCATGGCCGACCTCGAGACATTCATCCCGATCCGTCGCCAGCCGGCGGGACCGGTCGAGACCTTCGCGACCGAGCGCTCCGCGGAGACGGTCGAGCGACGGATCGAGACGGAGGACGTCGCGACGATCCTGATCCGTTTTCAGAACGGCGCGCGCGGCGCGGTGGCGATCAGCCAGATCAGCCCGGGCCGCAAGAACTCGCTGGAGTACGAGATCGATGGCTCCGTGGCGGCCGCATCGTGGGACTCCGAGCAGCCGGATCAGCTGTGGCTCGGACACCGCGAGCGGGCAAACGAGATCCTGCTCCGCAACCCCGCGCTGATGGGGGCGGCCGGCCGGGCGACGGCAGCCCTGCCGGGTGGACACGTCGAGGGCTTCGCCGACACCTTCCCGGCCCTGTTCCGCGCCTTCTACGCCGATGTCGCCGCCGGTGGGCCGTCGGCCGAGGGCCGCTACCCGAAATTCGCCGATGGGCACGACGAGATGCTGGTCGCCGACGCGGTGGCGGCCAGCGCGCGAGCCGGCCGGTGGACCGAGGTGGAGCGCACACAATGAGCCGCCAGATCGACCCGGAGGAGAGCTGATGAGGTTGGGCTTCCTGACCGCCCCGTTCCCTGACACCCCGCTCGGCGAGGTCGCCGATTGGGCCGCCGCCAACGGCTTCGAGAGCCTGGAGATCGCCTGCTGGCCGCGTGCCACCGGGCCGGTGCGCCGCTACGCCGGCACGTCACACATCGACGTGGCGGACCTCAGCGAGAGCCGGGCCGGCGAGATCGTCGACGAGATCGCCGGCAAGGGGCTCGCCATCTCGGGGCTCGGCTACTACCCGAACCCGCTCCACCCCGACCGCGAGACGCGCGAGGCGACCATCGGCCACATGAAGCTCGTCATCGAAGCCGCCGCCAGGATGCGGGTGCCGTTCTTCAACACGTTCATGGGCGGCGACGCGAGCCGGCACGTCGACGCGAACTGGGAGACCGCGCTCCAGATCTGGCCCGAGATCGTCGACCACGCCAGGGCGCACGACGTGAAGATCACGATCGAGAACTGTCCGATGATCTTCACCTGGGACGAGTGGCCGGGCGGGCACAACATCGCGTGGTCGCCATACATCTGGCGGCGGATCATCGACACGTGGGGCGACACGATCGGCCTGAACTACGATCCGTCCCACCTCGTATGGCTGATGATCGACCAGGAGCGGTTCATCCGCGAATTCGGGCCGCACCTCCTCCACGTGCAGGCCAAGGACGTGCAGATCGACCGCGACGGCCTGTACGAGCGCGGCACGCTGTCGGCGGGGATGGGCTGGCAGATTCCGCGGCTGCCGGGCCTCGGCGATGCCGACTGGCCGAAGATCTTCGCCGCCCTCTATCGGGCCAAGTACGACGGCGACATCATCATCGAGCACGAGGACCGCGACTTCGAGAAGACCGACGAGCTGATCAAGCGCGGCTTCCTCGTCGCCCGGGACGTCCTGCGGCCCTACATAAAGTGACCACCATGAGCCGTATCAAGTGAGCGCCATGACCCTCTCGATTTCCGATCTGACCGAGCGCGACATCGCCAAGGCGATCGATCACTCGCTCCTCAAGCCCGAGCTCGACGACGGCTTCGTCGAGGAGGGCTGTCGCCTGGCGGCGGAGTACGGCGTCGCATCGGTCTGCGCCCGCCCCGCCGACGTGGCGCGCGCGCGTGCCCTGCTGGCGGGCACCGACGTCGCGGTCGGGACGGTGGTCGGCTTCCCGCACGGCAGCTCGACGACCGCCACCAAGGTCTTCGAGGCGGAGCGGGCGCTGCGCGACGGCGCCACCGAGCTCGACATGGTCATCAATCTCGGCGCACTGCGCAGCGGCCGCGACGACGACGTTCGGTCCGAGATAGAGGCGGTGGTGCAGGTCGCCCACCGCGCCGGCGCGATCGTCAAGGTGATCCTCGAGAACGCGTACCTGACCGATGAGCAGAAGGTGCGCGGCTGCCAGCTGGCCGAGGCGGCCGGTGCAGACTTCGTCAAGACCTCGACCGGCTTCGCGCCGAGCGGAGCCACCCATGACGACCTGCGACTGATGCGGCGGGCGGTCTCCGACCGCGTCCAGGTCAAGGCCGCGCACGGGGTACGAACGCTGGACGACCTGCTGGCCGTCCTCGAGCTGGGAGTGACCCGCGTCGGCGCCACACAGACCAGGGCGATCGTCGAGGAGTTCCGCGCGAGGCGCCGCGGAACTGAGCCGGCGCTCGTGGGCGAGCCGCGCGGGCGAGGCGAGTACTGATCGGCAGTGTCGTGGACGACGACAACCGGGGAGACCGGCAGGGCGAGGAGGTGAATGACAGAGTGGCCGTTCCAGGACGACGAACCGGAGGAGGAGCTGACCGAATGACTGGCACAAGACGGCGACCGGCCCTCGTGGCGATCGTGGCGGTCGCCACCGTGATGGCGGCCTGTACGCAGGGGCCGGGGGGTGATGCTGGTGGCTCGCCCGCCGCGGGAGATGGTGGCGAGTACCGCATCGGATACTCGAACGGCGGCGGCGTCGGGAACGGCTTCCGCGAGGAGCAGGTCTGCACCGCCAAGGCGGAGGCGCTCGCCTCGGGCCAGGTCTCCGAGCTGGTGGTGATCCATCGCAACACGGACGCGGCCGGACAGCTCTCGGACATCCGCGACCTCATCGCCGACGATGTCGACGCAATCGTCTTCAACCCGAACGATGCGGATGCGCTCAACCCGGCGCTCGAGGAGGCGAACGCGGCCGGGATCCGGACGATTTCGGTGGACGCGTTCGTCACAAACGAAGACACGTACAACCTGTACAACAACCAGGAGGAGTACGCGTACATGGGCGCCACCTGGCTGTTCGAGCAGATCGGCGGCCAGGGCACGGTGTGGTACATGCGCGGCCTGGCCGGCCACCCGGCCGACACGGACCGGCACGAGGGCTTCCAGCGGGCGCTCGAGGAGTACCCCGACATCGAGCTCGTCCCGAGCGACGAGGGCGTGCACACCGGCTGGGATCCGGCTACGACCACGTCCATCGCGAACGACTTCGTCGGCGGCGGCCAGTACGCCGAGGTCGACGGCATCTGGACCTCTGGCATGGACTCCTATGTGGTCGACGTCATCAAGGAGGCGGGCGAGGACTTCGTGCCGATCGTCGGCGCTGACCTGGGTGCCTTCGTCGCGCAGCTCCTGGACGAGGAGGAGTTCCCGGGCCTCGAGGGCGCGGCGGTCACCAACACCGCAGCGGTCGGAGGCGCCGGCGTCAACCTCGCGCTCAAGCTGCTCAACGGCGAGGAGGTGCAGACGGTCGAGGGCGCGGAGCAGCCGAACACCGTGCTGCTGACGCCGGTGGTCGCCGACAACACGACCGAGGAGGGCAGGGCGACCCTCGAGTCCTGGCAGGTCGACGGTCTGGACCCGCAGTGGCCGCTCGGGCTGGAGATCGAGGGCTGGACCTCCTACACGCCGGAGCAGGCGATCGACTGCCTCGGGCCTGGAGAGGAGGCGTAGAGGCACCGCTGGTCTGATAGCCCGCGCTGGGGGAGGCCGCTCGCGCGACCTCCCCCAGCCATCATCGTCAGAGGCGCGATGACTGCCACCGCCACCGATCTCCTGCTCGAGGCACGCGACATCTCGAAGCGCTACGGCGCCGTCGTGGCGCTGAGATCGGCCTCCCTGGCCGTTCGGCCCGGCGAGGTGCACGCGCTCATGGGCGCCAACGGCGCAGGCAAGAGCACCCTCGTCAAGATCCTGACCGGTACGGTTCGGCCGGACGGCGGCACCATCTCCATCCGCGGCCGGCCGCGGACCATCCACTCGCCCGGGGAGGCGCGGCGTGGCGGCCTGGTCTCGGTGTACCAGGATCCGGCGCTCATCCCGGATCTCGACATCTGGTCGAACCTGCGGCTGACCGCGACGCCGCTGAGCCCATTCCGCGAGTGGCTCACCGAGCTGGGCCTGGAGCGCCTCGACCTGTCGCGCACGGCGCGCCAGCTGCCGCTCGCCTCGCTGCGCATCATCGACCTCGCCCGCGCTCTGGCCGCGGAGCCGGACGTGCTGATGCTGGACGAGATGACCGCGGCTCTCCCCGCCAACCTCACCGAGCGCGTCCTGGAGGTCGTGGGCCGGCAGCGGGGCGGCGAGCGCTGCGTCGTCTTCATCTCGCACCGCATGAGCGAGATCGCGTCGGTGTGCGACCGCGCGACGGTGCTCCGCGAGGGCCGGACGGTAGGCGTGGTGGAGGTCACCGCCCGGGGCGCCGCCGAACGGATCGTGGAGCTGATGCTGGGCGAGATCCTGGGGGACATCCCGGCCCAGCCGGAGGCCGCCGCCCGCGGCGCGGCGCGCGCCGGCGGCGAGACGCCGCGCATGTCGGCTCGCGGGCTGAGCGCCGGCACGAAGCTGCACGACGTGTCGTTCGACCTGTACGCCGGCGAGGTGCTGGGCGTGGTTGCCCTGGAGGGCCAGGGGCAGGACGAGCTGTTCGATGTCCTGTCCGGCTCGGACCGCCCCAGCGGCGGCGAGCTGCTGGTGGACGGCAAGCCGGTCTCGTTCGGCCACCCGGCGGACGCCATCCGCCTGGGGGCCGTCTACGTCGCCGCGGACCGCGCCGAGGCGCTGCTCATGCAGCGCTCGGTACGCGAGAACATCGCGCTCCCCTTCACGACGCGCCTTGCGGACTGGGGGGTGATCGACGTCCGGCAGGAGCGGCGCAAGGTCGACGGGGCGATCGAGCGGCTGCAGATCGACACCCGCGCCCAGCGAGAGGTGCGGCGCCTCTCCGGCGGGAACCAGCAGAAGGTCACCATCGCCCGATGGGTGGCCGGTGGGCTGCGCACCATGCTCTGCTTCGACCCCACGCGCGGCATCGACATCCGCACCAAGCACCAGATCTACATCCTGCTGCGCGACCTTGCCGAGGCCGGCGCGGCGGTCCTGCTCTACACCTCGGAGCTCAAGGAGATCCAGATCGCCTGCGACCGGGCGATCGTGATCTACGGCGGGCGCGTCGTGGGCGAGATCGACGCCGCGCACGCCGACGAGGAGTCACTGCTCCGCGCGGCACACAACCTGCCGCCCGACGCGCCGACGCCGGAGGAGCTGGCGGCCGAGGCCATCGCCGCGGAGACCGGGGGCGGCCCGGCCGCTGGGGCACCGGCGGCAGACGGCCGATGAGCGCGGCGGCCGGCGTCCCGGACGCGATCCCCGGCCGGCGGCCGGCCGATGTCGTCGGCTCGCTGCTGCGACGCGGCGGCTGGACGCTCGGCCTCATCGGGCTGTTGGTCCTCCTGCTGTTGGCGACGAAGCTCATCCAGCCGAGCTACGGCCTGCGTGGAATCCAGGGGCTCGCCATCTCGGTGCTGCCATTGGCCCTCGTGGCGGTGGCCCAGGCGATCGTTGTCATCGCGGGCGGGATCGACCTCTCCGTCGGCTCGATGATGGCGCTGACCAGCGTCGTCTCCGCCGTGCTGATGGAAAACCAGAGCGAGGCGCTCTCGATCGCGGTCGTCATCGGCGTCCTGGTGCTGGGGCTCGTGGTCGGCGCGGTGAACGGCATCTTGATCGTGGTCACGCGCGTCCCCGACATCGTCGTCACGCTGGCGATGTCGTTCGTGTGGGCCGGCGGCGCCCTGTACATCCTCAACACGCCGGGCGGCGGCTCGGCCGAGTGGCTGCGCCAGCTGACCCTCGGCTCCGTGGGCATCGAGTGGATCCCGCGCGCAGCCGTCGTGCTCGCGGTCGTGGTCGCCGTGATCTGGATCCCGATCCGGCGCTCCAGGATGGGCCTGTCGATCTACGCCATCGGCAGCGACCCGGTGGCCGCGCACCGCAGCGGCGTGCCGGTCACCCGCACCAAGGTGATCGCCTACATGCTCACCGGCCTCTTCTCGGCGCTGGCCGGGCTGAGCCTGACCGCCAGCACCGGAATCGCCAGCCCGGTCCCCGGGCCCTACACGCTGCTCAGCGTGGCCGCGGTGGTGCTCGGCGGGGTCAGCCTCACCGGCGGCCGTGGCGGCGTGCTGGGGCCGATCATCGCAGTGGTCGTCCTCTCGCTGCTGCGAACCGACATGACCTTCCTCAACCTGAACCCGAACCTGGCCACCGTGGCGCAGGGGGTCATCCTGGTCGGGGTGGTGATGTTCGGCTCCCTCCTCCAGCTGCGCCGGAGCCGGGCGTGAGCGACGCCACGGCCACCGTCGCGCGGAGTCCGTGGCTGACGGCGGCCGGCTGGCGGCAGCTCTTCCGCGAGCGCCCGATCATCCCGCTCGTCGGGCTGCTGGCGCTCCTCGTCGGCGTGAGCGAGCTCGTCCGGCCGGGGATCGTGGACGCCGGCTGGGCCGGCGTCATCCTGCGTGCCGCCGTGCCGCTGGCCATCCTGGCCGCCTGCCAGACGCTCACCATGCTGACCGGCGGCATCGACCTGTCGGTGGGGCAGATCGCGTCGATGTCCGGGTTCCTGCTTGCGACGCTGGTCGGGGACCAGGGACTGCCGGTGGCGATCGCCGTGGCGCTGGCCGCCTCGGCCCTCGCCGGGCTGGCGAACGGCATCGGTGTCGGCGTCTTCCGGGTCCACCCCCTGATCATGACGCTCGGAATGACCTTCATCGTGTTCGGGCTGGCCAACGTCTGGCAGCTGGTCATGGTCCAGACCGGCGCCGGCGTCCCCGAGGAGCTGCGCTGGCTCGGTGCCGGGACGTCCTTCGGCGTCGTCCCCAACAGCCTCGTACTGTTCGTGCCGCTGGCGGCGCTGATCCTGCTGACGCTGCACCGCTCCGGCTACGGGCGCCTGCTGTACGCCATCGGCGACAACCCGGTCGCGGCCCGGCTGTCGGGCGCCAGGGCCTGGCAGGTCCTCATCATCCTGTACGTCATCTCCGGGGTCCTCGCCGGGATCGCCGGGCTGCTCTACTCGGGCCTGACCAACGTGGCCAGCGTCACCCTCGCCAACTCGGCGCTGCTGCCGTCGGTGGCGGCCGCGGTCATCGGCGGCACCTCCATCCTCGGCGGTCGGGGCGGCTTCGGCGGCACGATCGTGGGCGCGCTCATCCTCTCGGTGGTCAGCTCGCTGCTCTCGTCGCTCGGGCAGCCCGAGTCGGTGCGCCAGATCCTGTTCGGCGCGATCATCGTGCTGGTGGCGGCCGCCTACTCCCGCGTCACGGCGGAGAGCTGAGCGGGCGAAGCCCGCGTGGCTGCGACGGCGCCTCCGCGGTGAGGGCCAGCGCTCAGCGCGGTGGCATCGCCTCGAACGTGCGCTCGATATCCTCGAGCAGGCGGATCGTCGCCGCGGTCACAACCTCGAGGTAGCGCTCGCCGAACTCGGCGGATGCCTCGCGCGCGTCACCCCAGGTCCCGGACCGGGTTGCCCGGTGCACCGAGCCCGGCGTCGAGAAGAAGAACGCGGTGTGCACCGCCGCCTGGCTGGTGACCGGTGGGAAGGGCGGCATCTCGGCGTTCGCGGCGTCCATGTCGACCAGGTCGGGGTCGATCGCGATCACCGCGGAGGTCTCGCCGCGGTTGGCGTGCAGCCCGGTCGACGGTCCGAAGAACTCGGCAGCCTCCTCGGCCGACATGCCGTCCCAGTAGTTGATCGGGAAGGCTCGCGTCCCGGCCGGCAGACGCTCGGCCGCGCCGGCACACGCGTAGGCGAGGGCGTAGGTGTTGTCGTAGTGACCGTTGAGAAGGACGATCCGCCGGAAGCCCATCGCCGCCAGCGTGACGCATACGTCCTCGATGAGCGCCATGAAGGTCGGGATCCGGATGTGGGCGACGCCGGTGAAGCCGACGTGCGGGTACGACAGTGCGTAGCTGATCGGGGGCGCGACCAGCGCACCGACCCGGGGCGCGATCCGGCGAGCGACCTCCTGCGGGATCAGGACATCGGTCAGCAGCGGCCCGTGCGGGCCATGCTGCTCGATCGACCCGACCGGCACGAGCACGGTCTGGTGCTCACCCAGGAACGCCTCCACCTCGGGGTTCGTCATCTCGCCCAGGAACACGGTCGGTGGCTTCATCGCCAGCTCCTCCTTGCCTCTATCGATGCTGGGCCGATGCACTCCATTCTCCGCGGCTGCGCGCGGCTTGACCCCTCCAGATCGCCGCTTCGATAATCGGCCGGCGCCTCGCGCGCCCCGTTCTCGTCGTCGCCGAACCAATTCGCGCGTGGAGGTCGCATGTCGGAGAACACCCCGACCCAGCCCGGCGCCGCCATGAGCACGCTGGTCGACGAGCTCGCCCGTTTCCGGCTCGACGGGCGGGTGGCCGTCGTGTCAGGCGGCACCGGTGGCATCGGCCGGCGCCTGTCGGTGGCGCTGGCCCGCGTCGGTGCGCGAGTCGCGGTGCTCGGCCGAACTGCCGAGGGGGCGACCGATCTGGCGCGCTCGATCGGGGAGGTCGGGGCAGAGGCACGGCTCATCTCGGTCGACGTCACGCAGCGCGACGAGGCGGACCGGGCGATCGACGAGACGCTCGCCGCCTTCGGCCGCGTCGACATCATCGTCAACGCCGTCGGTGGGGGGGCAGGCACGGCGCTCTACCCGGCGGAGGCCTATCCGGAGACCGAGTGGGACCGGATCATGGACCTCAACCTGCGCAGCGCCCTGCTCCCGACCCAGGCGGCGGCGCGGGCCATGATCGCCGGCGGACGGGGCGGGCGGGTGCTGCACATCTCCTCGGTGCGCGGCCAGCTCGGCATCAACCAGGGCTTCTCGGCCTACGTCGCCGCCAAGGGGGCGCTCAACGCGCTGACCCGCCAGCAGGCGACCGAGT
>DATADA010000113.1:0-2731 GCA_036258775.1 Candidatus Limnocylindria bacterium
GGCGCGCTGGCGGAGGCGGGCGCCGAGCACATCATCTTCAGCGTCCGGGGCGTCGCCGACACCTCGCGCCTGGAGCGGATCGCCGCCGAGGTGCTCCCCGCCCTGCGCTGACGCTCAGCCGGTGCCCGGGTGGGGGGCCGCATGACGTCCGCCTCGACACTGGCCCCGCTGCCACGCAGCTGCACTCACACCAGGTGACCACCCTGTACCCGCTGCCACGCCCGGCATTGGGCGGATTCACATCAGCCGACCATTGCGCCTCCGGTTCGCGGTCGACCTGCGCGGATTCACACCCGGCGACCATCACCTCGCCGACGCCCTGGGCACGGCCGCCAGATTCACACAACGTGACCGTCACGCTGCTCTCGGGCGCTGGATACGCGCCGCGTTCACGTCAGGTGGCCATGAGGGCGGCTGCGGGCGACCGCCGCATCGTCAAGGGGTCAGGTCGCGTGAACTTGGCGGAACGTGCGAGCCAGGCGCGGGTGATGGACCTTACGGTCCGGGGAGTGGCCCCGGTGGGCGGGCTCGGTCGCGCCGGTCAGCGGGCGTCGCCGGCCGCGGCCAGCTCCGCTTCCAGCTCGGGGATCGGCATCACCCGGCGCTCTCCCGTGGCGCGATCGGTGAGCTCCACGCCGCCCGCCGCGATCGACCGTGGCGAGATGGCGGCGATGAGCGGCATGCCGATCAGCTCGGCGTCCGTCAGCTTGACGCCGGGCGACTCGTCACGGTCGTCGTACAGGATCTCGACGCCGGCATCGGCCAGCCGCCGGTAGAGCCCGTCGGCCTCGGCCGTCACGCGCGGCTCGCGGGCGGCGCCGAGGGCCACCAGGTGCAGGGGATACGGCGCCACGGCCGCGGGCCAGCAGATCCCCTTCTCGTCGTGGTGCGTCTCGACGATGCAGGCGAGCGTGCGGCCCAGGCCGATGCCGTAGGAGCCCATGATCGGGTGCCGCCGCGAGCCGTCCTCCGCGAGGAAGGTGGCGCCGAGCGCGGTCGTGAAGTCGCTGCCCAGCTTGAAGATGTTGCCGACCTCGATCCCGTTCGTGAGCCGTACCGCCGATCCACAGCGCGGGCAGGGGTCGCCCGCGCGGGCGTTGACGATGTCGGCCACGACGTCGGGCGAGAAGTCACGTCGGACATTCAGGTTCCGCAGGTGGAACCCGCTGCGGTTCGCGCCGCCGACCAGGTTCGGGGAGCTGGCGACGAGGTCGTCGACGACGACGAGCGTGTCCCCGGCGCCGACGGGTGAGCCGTAGCCGGGCTCCATGCCGGCGGCGCGGATCTCCTCCTCGCGCGCCGGACGGAGGCCGCCGACCGCCCTGAGCGCGTTGACGAGCTTCGTCTCGTTCACGTCGTAGTCGCCGCGCACCACCGCGGTCACCAGCCGGCCGTCGCCGACCACGAAGAACGCCGCCTTGGCGGTCCGCTCGGCGCCGATGCCGAGTTGCTCGGCGAGCGCGGCGATCGTGTCCGCGCCGGGGGTGGCGACCTCCTCGACCGCCAGCGGCTCCTCGGCCGCAGGTCCGGGCTTGTCCACCGCCGAGATCTGCTGGTTCGCGGCGTAGCCGCACGAGTCGCAGAGGACGAGCGTGTCCTCGCCGTGCGCGTTGAGCACCATGAACTCGTGGGCGAGCGTGCCGCCCATGATCCCGACGTCAGCCCCCACGGGGATCGTCTCGAGGTCGAGCCGCCGGAAGATCCGCTCGTACGCCTCGTGGTGGAGCCGGTACGAGCGGTCGAGCCCCTCGTCGTCGGCGTCCACGGAGTAGGAGTCCTTCATCACGAACTCGCGGACCCGGATCAGGCCGCCGCGGGCGCGCGGCTCGTCGCGGAACTTCGTCTGGAAGTGGTAGACGATGAGCGGCAGCTGCCGGTAGCTCTTGACCATGTCGCGCAGCAGGTCGGCGACGACCTCCTCGTGCGTCATGGCGAGGACCATGTCCCGCCCCGCCCGGTCCTTGAAGCGGACCATCTCCGGCCCGATCTTGGCGTAGCGGCCGCTCTCGCGCCACAGGTCGGCGGGGTGCACGACCGGCATCTCCATCTCCTGGCCGCCGATGCCGTCGATCTCCTCGCGGATGACCTGCTCGATCCGCTCCTGCACGCGGAACCCGAGCGGCAGCAGCGAGTAGATGCCGGCGCCCAGCTGCCGGATGTACCCGGCTCGCAGCAGCAGCCGATGCGAAGCCATCTCGGCATCGGCCGGGTCGTCGCGGAGCGTGGCGAAGAAGAGCCGGGAGAGGCGCATGGGGCGGCTGATTCTAGCGGGGCGCCGCGCCCGAAGCGGGGAGCGGCATCGGCGAGAAGAGGTGCTCGTCGGCCCGCAGGCGCGCCAGCGGGAGAAGTGCGACCACGAGCAGCGCGAGGCTCGCCAGCAGCAACCCGTCGATGCCGAGCCAGTCTGCGGCGCTCCCGCTGACGAGGCTGCCGACGATCTGGCCCACCCCCAGGAAGACGGAATAGAGGCCCATGATGGCCCCACGATCGACCGGCGTGTGCTCGCTGATGTCGGCGAGCAGCCCGAGGGCGGCCGGCGTGGCGCCGGCCATCACGAACAGCCCACCGGCCGCCAGGAGACCGAGCCCGACCTGCACGAGGGCGCCGGCGTCGGCCGAGTGATTCAGCGCGACTGCCGCAGCCGCCATCACCAGCCCGCCGGCGATGCCGACGCCGATGATCGTCGTGCGGCGCAGGCGCCGGAACGTGTTGCCCCAGTAGAAGAGGCCGG
>DATADA010000114.1:0-1733 GCA_036258775.1 Candidatus Limnocylindria bacterium
GGCCGCTCCGACCAGACGCAGGCGCTGACGAGCAGGTCGACATCCAGCTCCCTGGCGCGGGCCACCCGCCGCCGGCTGATCTCGGCGGCGATCTCCGGTCGCTCGATGGCGAAGCCGGCCCCCGCGCCGGAGCAGTACGACCACTGGGTGACGTGGTCGACGTCGCGGAAGGTCAGCCCCGGGATGGCGCGCAGGATCGCGCGCGGCGAAAGGTAGATGCCCTTGCGCTTGTTGAGCCGGCACGGGTCGTGGTAGGTCGCCGTGCGCTCGATCGGCCGGGTCAACGCCAGCCGGCCCTGGTCGATCGCCTCGGCCACCAGCTCGGTGACGTGGAAGATCTCGAAGTCGTAGGCATCGCCGAAGAGGGCGGGGTAGTCCTCGGTGAAGGTGATGTAGTCGTGCGGGTCGAGGGTGATGATTCGTCGCGCCCCGACCGCGCGCCAGTTGGCGACGTTGTGCTCGGCGAACTGGCGTGACGCGTCGCGGTAGCCCATCTCCGCGGCCGGGCCGCCGCAGCACCACTGCTCGCGCATCAGGCCGAACTCCACGCCCGCTGCCTTCAGGACCTGCGCCGTCGACCGGGCCACGCTCGTCCGGTAGAAGGCCGCCTCGCAGTCGACGAAGAGGATCGTCTCGCCGCCGGTCGGCAGATCGAGCCCGTCCGCCCAACGCGCGACGTTCTCCTGCGAGACCGGCACGTCGAGGACCGGCTCGTTGCGGGCGTCGAGGGTGGCCTCCACCCAGCGCTTCCAGTTCGGCTGCTCGATCCCGTGGTCGACCGCCAGCGCGCGCATCGCCTTGACGAGCTGCACCGTCCGGGTCCGGTTCCGGTAGAAGTCGCCGGTGAAGAGAGTGTTCGGGCAGCGCAGCTCGCAGGCCCCGCACTGGGTGCAGTGCACGTAGTCGTCCGCGACATCGGCGATCGACAGGTTGCCCTGCTCCATGGCCACCACGTTGGCGTGGAAGGCGGTCGGGCTGTGGTTCTCGTTGCGCGTGACCTGCATCACCGGGCAGACCTCGCGGCAGAACTTGTGGCCGGAGCTGAAGCAGCCATAGGCGGCGTCGCGCCACTTCTCGACGAAGTCGGCCTGCAGCTTGCCGTCGGACATCGGGTCGTACGGGGGAGCGGTCATGGGCGCCTCCTGGATGTCGCGGATCGGTCGCGGCCGGGCAGCGCTGCGAGGCCCGGCCCCGTTACGGGATCGGGGTCAGGCCACGCCGGCCGCCGCTGGCGCCGTCTCCAGTGCCGGCATCACCCGGTCCCGGATGAGCCGCAGCTGCTGGTGCGTGTCGACCGCGTTCGGGATGTCGATGCCGGTGAAGGCCTTGACCAGGTACGGGTCGACCACTGCGCCGATGACGTGGTTGACGCCCGTCGACAGGATGTCGCGCTGCAGCCGGTCGACCACCTCGTCGGGCGTTCCCGCCACCGCGAACTTCTCGCCGAGCTCGGGGGTGGTCAGCTCCAGCGCCTTCGGCACGTCACCCGCGCCGAAGGCGTCGAAGATCGGCTTCAGGTCCGCGCCGCTGATGCCGTGGCGGTTCAGCTGCTGCTCGGGCATGGCCGACAGGTAGAACGCGGCCATGATGCGAGCGGTCTCCTTCGCCGCGGCCGAGTCCTCCATCACCGCCATCACCAGCCAGGCGCCGAGATCGAGCTCCTGCCAGCTGCGGCCGGCCTTCTCGGCGCCGGCGCGAACGTGCTGGACCATGTACTCGTACGTCTCGCGCGA
>DATADA010000115.1:0-3354 GCA_036258775.1 Candidatus Limnocylindria bacterium
CCACACCGACTACTCGGCGCTGATGAGCAAGGTGATGCAGAACGGCGACGGGCGGATCAAGTTCCCGATCAACGAGCCCGCCACCGGGAAGCGCAAGAGCCAGATCCAGGAGTTCCTCGACTACTACCGCAGCCCGGGCACCCAGCACATCGCGCTGCTCACCACCGACATCGTCGGCACCGTCCGCACGCTGCGGGACCGGGGAGTGGAGTTTCTCGGCCTGCCGCGCGCCTACTACGAGGGGCTGCCTGAGCGCGTCGGAGACGTCGGCGTGCCGATGGACGTGCTCGAGGAGCTCGGGATCGAGGCGGACCGCGACGAGGAGGGATACCTCCTGCAGATCTTCACCAAGCCGATCCAGGACCGGCCGACCTTCTTCTTCGAGATCATCGAGCGGCACGGCTCCCGCGGCTTCGGCGTCGGGAACTTCAAGGCCCTGTTCGAGGCGATCGAGCGCGAGCAGGCGAAGCGCGGCAACCTCTAGCGCCGCCTCGCGCAGCGCCACCCCCATCCGCACCGGCCGATCACGCACGTCGCCTCGTGTGGGCCGGCAGCTGTGAAACACAGTTGCACACTGCCGTGAGCCCGCTGCTGCCGGGCCGGGGCGACTGAGGGCCGATGGCGCGCCGCCTCCTGAACCTCGCCGTCGTCGCGGCGATCGCGGCGCCGGTGCTGCTCGGGATCGGGCTGGTGGTCCGCGCGCAGATCCTCCGCGCCAACGGGATCAACTGGGACGCCGGCGCGGGCGGGCGGGCGACACTCCACCTGCCCGCCGGCCATCGGGCAGGCGTGTTCGCCGAGGGGTTGAGCCGGCCGCGCTTCCTGGCCCTCGCACCGGACGGGACGCTGCTGGTGGCGGAGCGCGGCGCCGACCGGGTCGTGGCGCTGCCGGACGTCGACGCCGACGGGGCCGCCGACCCAATCGCGGAGGTCGGGCGCGGCTTCGGCGACGCGCACTCGATCGCGTTCGAGGCGGACGGCTCGCTGCTGGTCGCCGGGGAGCGCCGCCTGTACCGGGTGACGCTGGACGGTGAGCTGCGGGAGCGGCGCCGGGAAGAGGTCGCCTCGCTGCCGGGCGGCGGGGCGCACACGACCCGAACGGTGGCGGTGCTGCCGGCGGGTGACCTGCTCGTCTCGGTGGGGTCGTCGTGCAACGTGTGCGTGGAGCGCGACCCGCGGCGCGCGGCGGTGAACCTCGTGCCCGGGGACGGGGGCGAGGCACGGGTCTTCATGGCGGGGCTGCGGAACGCGGTCGGGCTCTGGGTGGACCCCGCGACCGGCCGGGCATGGGCGACGAACATGGGCCGCGACCTGCTCGGCGACGACCTTCCGCCCGAGACGCTGTACGAGGTCGTCGACGGTGCCGACGCCGGCTGGCCGCGATGCCACGCGGGTCGCCTGCCGGACCCGGAGCTCGGCACGTCGCCGGCTGCATGCGACGGTGTGGCGCAGCCGGCGGCGACCTTCCCGGCCCACACCGCGCCACTCGGGCTCGTGGCGTGGCGCGATCACCTCGTCGTCGCGCTGCACGGCTCGTGGAACAGCTCCACCAAGGTCGGCTACAGGCTCGTCTGGCTGCCGTGGAGCGGCGAGCCGGCGGGGCGGGTGGAGGACTTCGCGACCGGCTTTCTGCCCGATCCGGAGCGCGACGCCCTCGGGCGACCGGCCGGGCTGACCGTGGGCGCCGAGGGTGCGCTCTACGTGAGCGACGACAAGGCCGGCTTCATCTACCGCATCGCCGCGACCGATCCCGGCTGAGACGCCGCGCCCCGCGCGGACTGCGGCCCGCGTGCGGCGCGGCCGGGCGACCGCGTAGCATGGCCGCCCGTGGACGTACTCGCCGATCAGCGACTCGTGACCCTGGACGAGATCCGAGAGGCGGCGCGGCGGATCGCGCGCGTGGCGTTGAGGACGCCGCTGCTCGCCTGGGACGATTCGACCTGGCTGAAGCCCGAGAGCCTGCAGCCGATCGGCGCCTTCAAGATCCGGGGCGCGTACAACAAGATCGCCGGCCTCACCGACGACGAGCGCGCGAGGGGGGTCATCACCTACTCGTCGGGCAACCACGCGCAGGCAGTCGCGCGGGCCGCCCGGCTCCTGGGCTGTCGGGCCCTGATCGTCATGCCCGACGACGCGCCGCGCGTCAAGGTCGAGGGCGTCCGACGCGACGGCGCCGAAATCGTGTTCACGCCGCCGGGCAGCGAGGAGCGCCATCGGGTGGCGATGGAGCTCGCGGAGCGGCACGGGTACGTGATGGTCGAGCCGTACGACGATCCGGCGATCGTCGCCGGGCAGGGGACGTGCGGGCTGGAGATCGTCGAGGAGCTGCGGGAGGTCACGACCGTGCTCGTCCCGGTCTCGGGCGGCGGCCTGTCGGCGGGGATCGCCACGGCCGTCAAGGAGCTGCGCCCCGAGGCGCGAGTCTGGGGAGTAGAGCCGGAGCTCGCCGCGGACGCCAGAGAGTCGCTCGAGAGCGGCGAGCTGGTGCGCTGGCCGGCGGAGCGCACGAACCGCACCATGGCCGACGGGCTGCGGACCCAGTCGCTCGGCCGCCTCCCGTTCCTCCAGCTGCGCCGCTACCTGGACGGCATCGTCACGGTCAGCGAGGCCGAGATCGCGGACGCGGTGCGGCAGCTCGCCGCGCGCGCTCGGCTCGTCGTGGAGCCGTCCGGCGCGGCCACCGCGGCCGCGCACTTCGCCGGGCGCGTCCCGCCGCGCGAAGGGGAGCGCCGGGTCCTGGTCGTGTCGGGCGGGAACGTCGACCCCGACCGGTTCGCCCGCATCCTGGCCGGCGCGGAGGCATAGCCCGCGGCGGCGGTCAGCCGCCCAGCAACTGGATCGCGCGCTCCAGGACCGGGTCCTCGCCCGGCGCCACCTCGTCGGGCACCTCGACCACCACGTCGGGGGCCAGACCGCGCGGCGCGACGGAGCCGTGCCCGGGTGTGAACCATCGGTCGGTGGTGAGCCGGAGTCCCCCGCCGTCGGGCAGCTCGGTCCAGACCTGGACCGTGTTCTTGCCGAAGGTCCGCTCGCCGACGGTCCGCGCTCGACCGGACTCCGACAGCGCCGCCGCCACGATCTCGGAGGCCGACGCCGTGCCGCGGTTGACGAGCACCACGAGCGGCAGCGACGCATCGGTCGCCGCGCCGTCGCCGGTTGCGTACCACTCGTCGACCGAGTCGTCGTGCTCGACGGTGAACAGGAGGCCCTCGTCCAGGAACTGGCTGGCGACTCCCTGCGCGGCGTTGATGAAGCCGCCGGGGTTGTCGCGCAGATCGAAGACGATCGCCCGGGCGCCTTCCGCGCGCAGCGCGTCGAGGGCCGCCCGCAGCGCGCCGATCGCCTCCTCGCCGA
>DATADA010000116.1:0-2472 GCA_036258775.1 Candidatus Limnocylindria bacterium
TTCGAGGCGCGCATCCCGAAGGGCGAGGCCGTGATGAGCCAGATCGACGGAACGGTCGAGGTCGTGCGCGGCGGTCCCGACCAGCCGATCACCGTCCGGGTCACCCACCGCGAGGCGTTCGACACGGCCTTCAAGCTCACCGCGCAGCACGAGATCCTGGTCGCCACCGGCGACGAGGTCGGCGAGGGCCAGCTGCTGGCCCGTGCCGGCGAGGGCGACGAGCTGGTCGAGGTCAAGGCGCCGGCGCCGGGCCGCGTGACGAAGAAGGGCAACACCCTCACGCTCCACAGCGAGGAGATCGACACGCGCGAGTACGCCGTGCCGCACTCCGCCCGTCTGCGCGTCGACACCGGCGACACGGTCGCCGCCGGCGACCCCCTGACCGAGGGATCGCTCAACCCGAAGGCCCTGCTCGAGATCAAGGGCGTGGACACCGTCCAGCGCTTCCTGGTCAGCGAGGTCCAGAAGGTGTACCGCTCGCAGGGCGTCTCGATCAGCGACAAGCACGTCGAGATCATCGTCCGGCAGATGCTCCGCAAGGTGACCGTCGACGACCCGGGCGACACCGAGCTGCTCCCGTCGGAGCTGATCGACCGGTTCGAGTTCGAGGAGGTCAACAACCGGGTCCTGGCCGAGGGCGGCGAGCCGGCCACGGCTCAGACGGTCCTGCTGGGCGTCACCAAGGCGAGCCTCAACACGAGCTCGTTCCTGGCGGCGGCATCGTTCCAGGAGACGACGCGGGTGCTGACCGAGGCGGCGATCAACGGCTCCAAGGACGGGCTGCTCGGCCTGAAGGAGAACGTCATCATCGGCAAGCTGATCCCGGCCGGCACCGGCTGGCAGGCCCGCCTGGCCGCGGCGGAGCGCGCCGCGGAGATCAGCGCCGAGGAGGCGGAGGCGATGCGCGAGCGCGAGGCGGCACGCGCCTTCCTCTCGGGCGACGTCGACGCCGATCACGACGGGACGGTGGAGCCCGACGAGGCCGAGGCGGCCGCCAGCGAGGCGGCCGACACGGTGGCCGAGCTGATGGGAGCGCCGGACGACCCGTCGATCGAGGCGACCGTAGCGGAGCAGGTCTTCGACGCGGTCAGCGAGGACGGCGCCGCATCCGACGGGGAGGCGCCGACCGGACAGCCCGAGGAGGCCGGCACCGCGCCCGAGCGCTGACCGGCCACGGCGGGACGAAATACCGTCGAGGGGCGCCCGCGCGGGTGCCCCTCTCGCGGACCCGCCGCTTGACCCGGTCCACGCCGTTTCCGTATACTTCGCGTTCGGTGTCCCGCGTGTCGGGACGCCTTTGCACGTGCCCTCCGGGCACCTTCTCGCGCCGACACCGGTCCGGCTGACCGGGCCCTGCGGGCGCGAGGACGACCACCAAGCCAGTTCGTAGCCAGCGTTGCAGAGAGACGCGAGGACGTTCGTTGCCGACGATCAACCAGCTGGTCCGCAAGGGCCGGCAGCCGGTCACCAAGAAGGTGAAGTCGCGCGCGCTGCGCCGCACCTTCAATACGCTCAAGCAGACCACCGGTGAGGGGCGAGGCGCCCCGCAGCGCCGTGGCGTCTGCCTGCAGGTGATGACCCGCACCCCGAAGAAGCCGAACTCGGCGCTTCGGAAGGTGGCGCGCGTCCGGCTCACGAACGGGGTCGAGGTGACCGCCTACATCCCGGGGATCGGGCACAACCTGCAGGAGCACTCGGTCGTCCTCGTCCGCGGCGGCCGCGTCCGCGACCTGCCCGCGGTGCGCTACCACATCGTGCGCGGCACGCTCGACGCGGCGGGCGTCCGTGACCGCAAGCAGGGCCGCAGCAAGTACGGCGCGAAGTCACCGAGCAAGAGCTGACGACCCGATGCCCCGACGTCCCACCGTTGCCCGCAAGGACAAGTACGCCCAGGAGCTGGTCGGCACCGCCCTGACGCTGCAGCAGTTCACCAACAAGCTGATGCGCGGCGGGAAGCGCCAGCTCGCCGGTCGCATCCTCGAGGCCTCGCTCCAGCGCTGCGAGCGCCAGGCCGGCCGCGCCGGCGTGGAGGTGATGGAGGCCGCGCTGCGCAACGCCATGCCGCTCATCGAGGTCAAGCCCAAGCGCGTCGGTGGCTCGACCTACCAGATCCCGGTCGAGGTGCGCGCCGATCGACGCGTCAGCCTGGGCATGCGCTGGCTCATCGACGCCGCGCGCAAGCGCAACGGACGCAGCATGAGCGAGAAGCTCGCCGCCGAGCTGCTCGATGCCTCGAACGGCGCCGGCGCGGCCGTGAAGCGGCGCGAGGACACGCACCGGATGGCGGAGGCGAACAAGGCCTTCAGCCACTTCAAGTGGTAGGTCGGTGACCCGATGACGACCACCGTCGCCGCCCGCGGGGCGGACACCGCCGGCCGCAGCCTCCCGCTCGAGCGCACCCGGAACATCGGGATCATCGCGCACATCGACGCGGGCAAGACGACCGTGACCGAGCGGATCCTCTTCTACACG
>DATADA010000117.1:0-2990 GCA_036258775.1 Candidatus Limnocylindria bacterium
CGAGATCCTCCTGCACGCGGCGGCGGATCGCCGGCAGGGCGCGGGCGAAGGCGAGCATCCGCTCGTACTTCACCTCGTCGCGCACGTCGCGCCAGCGCGGGTGGTAGCGGTACACCTTCCGCCCGCGTGCGTCGCGCCCCGTCGCCTGGAGGTGCCCACGGCGGTTCGGGCAGATCCACACCTCCGTCCACGCGGGCGGGATCGCGAGGCGCCTGATCCAGGCCAGGCGCTCGCGATCCGTCACCCGCCGGCCGGTCGCCTCGTCGACGTACGAGAAGCCTCTCCCGGCTCGCCGTCGGCGGATGCCCGGCCGCGTGTCGTCGACGTAGACGAGCCCGGCTTCCGCGGCCGACTGCTCCGGCTCGACGACGACCGGCGCCTCGGCACGTTGCGTTCTGCGCCGGTCCTCGCCGGCGGCGGTCGATGCGGGCATCGGGTCGGCCCGGAGGCAAGCCGCGTGCCGGTTGGCGCGCCCCGGGTCGCCGCGATCCGGTCGCCCGTCAGGCGAGCGGCGCGCGGCCCGCGAACCAGAGGATGCCCGCGATCGTCTTCGCGTCGGCGACGTCGCCGGAGTCGACCGCCGCCCGCGCGTCGGCCAGCGTCCGCCACTCGAGCTCGATCTCCTCGTCGTCCTCCGTGGACCCGTCGGCCGCGGACAGGTCGGTGGCGAGGAAGAGGTGCATCAGCTCGGTGCAGAAGCCCGGAGCGGTGAAGAAGCGAGGCCCGGTCAGCCAGCGGCCTGCGGAGAGGCCGCACTCCTCGGCCAGCTCGCGGCGCGCGGTGGCGAGCGGCTCTTCGCCCGGATCGAGCGTTCCGGCCGGGATCTCGAGCAGCGGCCGGCCGGCGGCGTGCCGCCACTGGCGGACCAGCGCCAGGCGCGCACCGTCCCAGGCGACGATCGCCACCGCGCCGGGGTGCTCGACGATCTCCCGCCGGGCGCTGCGCCCGGTCGACAGCTCGACCGTGTCGACCCGGACGCGGATCACGCGACCCTCGTAGATCCGCTCGCTGCCGAGCGTGCGTTCGGCCACGGGCCGATGATGCCACCGCATGGGCCGTCGGGTACGAGGGTCACGGATGCGCGGCGATTCGCGAGCGGGTACGCTCGCCGCTCCGATGACTGAAGCGCTCCGGAACGTCGCCCGCCGCCCGCTGCGGACGGGTCTCACCGTGCTCGGCATCGTCATCGGCGTGTTCGCGCTGACCGTCATGGGGGCGCTGGCCGAGAAGCTGAACGTGCTCGTCGACGGTGGCGACGAGTACTTCCGCACGCGCATCTTCGTCTTCGACCAGGGCGCGGCCGGCGGTTTCCAGGCGTCGTCTCGCCCGATCACGCGCGACCTCGTCGAGCGGATCGAGGCGGTCGAGGGCGTGGATCGCGCGACGCCGGTCCTCCAGACGCTGCTGGACCCGGAGAATCCCGGCGGCTTCGACATCCCGGAGCTGCTGACGGGCATCGAGCCCGGGACGTGGTACGACGAGCGCGTCGACCTCCGCGTCGACGCCGGGCGGCTGCTCGACGAGGGAGAGCGGGACGCGACCGTCATCGGCGCCGACCTGGCCGAGCACTACGACGTCCGGGTCGGCGACACGATCGAGCTGCGCGAGCGGCCGTTCGAGGTGATCGGTGTGCTGGAGCGGACCCTCACCTTCCCGGACAAGATCGCGTACATCCCGCTGCGCGACGCGCAGGAGATCTACGTCGAGAGCGTGCCGCAGGCGCTCGAGTACCGCACCGACGAGCTGGCCACCCAGATCGAGGTCTTCCCCGACGACCTCGGCCAGGCCGATGCGGTCGCCGGCCGCATCGAGCGCTCGGTACCCCGGGTCCGGACGGTGACGCCCGAGCAGGTGGAGGAGCAGATCGGGGAGGCGAGCGTCGTCTTCAATCTCATCATCGTCGGCGCCAGCGTCATCGCCGTCATCGTCGGCGGGCTGTCGGTCATCAACACGATGGTGATGACGGTGAGCGAGCGAGTGCGGGAGATCGGCATCAAGAAGGCGGTCGGCGCACGGACCGGCGCGATCCTCGGCGAGTTCATCGTGGAGGCGACGCTGCTCGGCGCCCTCGGCGGGCTGCTCGGCATGGCGGCGGGGGCGCTGCTCGTCAGCTTCCTCAACGCGCAGACTGCGGGGACCGGAACCAGCGTCTTCCTCCTGACCCCCGGCCTGCTGATCCGCTCGTTCGCGTTCGCGACGCTGCTCGGAGCGCTGGCCGGGATCTACCCGGCCTTCCGTGCCGCCCGCCTGGACCCGGTCCGAGCGCTGCGCAGCACCTGACCGATGGCGACAACCAACGGCACGGCGATCATCAGCGCCCGGGACCTGGTGCGCGTTTACCGACGCGGCGCGTCCGAGGTGCGCGCGGTCGACGGGGTCACGCTCGAGGTCGCGCGCGGCGAGCTGCTCGCCATCATGGGCCGGTCGGGCAGCGGCAAGACGACGCTGCTCGACCTGCTCGGCTGCCTGCTGCGCCCGACCTCGGGCGACCTCGAGATCGAGGGACGCAGCGTCATCGGCGCGTCCGACGGCGAGCTGGCCCGGATCCGGCAGTCGAAGATCGGGTTCGTGTTCCAGGAGTTCAACCTGATCCCAACGCTCACGGCGGTCGAGAACGTGATGCTGCCGCTCCGCTACGGGCCGCGGCGCCCCGACGGTCGCCGGCGCGCCGAGGAGCTGCTCGCGACCGTCGGGCTCGCGGAGCGGATCCGCCATCGGCCGACCGAGCTCTCGGGCGGCGAGCAGCAGCGTGTCGCCATCGCGCGAGCGCTCGTCAACGACCCCGCCGTGGTCCTGGCCGACGAGCCGACCGGCGAGCTGGACACCACCACCGGGGGCGCGCTGATCGGCATGCTGCGCGGCCTGAACGCCGAGCGCGGCGTGACGGTCGTCATCGTGACGCACGACCCGTCGGTCGCCGGCGCCACGGAGCGCGTCGTGCGGCTCTCGGACGGCAGGGTGGTGGCCGACGTGCGACGCGCCGACCGCGG
>DATADA010000118.1:0-15254 GCA_036258775.1 Candidatus Limnocylindria bacterium
GAGCGCTGCGTCGTCGTGCAGACCGAGACGGGCGGCGGGTTCGGCGGCAAGGAGGAGTACCCGTCGATGGTCGCGCTCCACGCCTCGCTGCTGGCGCTCAAGGCCGGCAGGCCGGTGCGCATGATCTACGACCGCCATGAGGACATCAGCGCCACCACGAAGCGCCATCCGGCCATCGTCCGCGCGCGCTGGGGCGTGAGCGCCACCGGTCAGCTTGTCGCGCAGGACATCGAGATCGTCATGGACGGTGGCGCGTATTGCACGCTGACGCCGGTCGTCCTGTCACGTGGCACGCTCCACGCCGGCGGGCCGTACAGGTGCGACAACGTCCGCATCCGCTCCCGCGCGGTGGCGACGAACACTCCGCCGAACGGCGCCTTCCGTGGCTTCGGCGCGCCGCAGACCGAGTTCGCCGCCGAGATGCAGGTCAACCGCATCGCTGACGCGCTCGACGTCTCGCCGCTGGACCTGCGGCGGCGCTGGGCGTACCGCGAGGGCGACGTGACGCCCAACGGCGGGGTGCTGCGCGAGAGCGTGGCGGCAATCGACGTGCTCGAGGCGGCCGCCGACGCGGCCGAGTTCGACCGCCACGCGCGCATGACGCGCGAGGCGCGCGAGTTCCGTACCGATGGCGCCCGGCGCGCCACCGGCATCGGCCTGGCACTGGCCTGGCACGGCGCGGGCTTCACGGGCTCGGGCGAGGTGAAGCTCGCCTCGGTCGCCTCGCTGGAGCTGACCGATGAGGGTCGGATCCGGATCCTGACCGCTTCGACGGAGATGGGCCAGGGGACGAGGACGATCTTCCCGCAGCTCGTCGCCGACGCCCTCGGCGTCGAGTACGACGAGGTCGAGATCGCGCCGCAGGACACCTCGATTGTCCCGGACAGCGGACCAACCGTGGCGAGCCGGACGGCGATGGTCGTCGGCGGGCTGCTCATCCGCGCGGCGCAGCGGCTGCGGGGCGAGGTCGAGGCGGAGACCGGGCGCTCCTTTGCCGAGAGCTATCGGGAAGCGGCGGTGCGGCGCGTCGACGAGCGCTTCCAGCCGTACCCCGGCGTCGGGTTCGACGACGAGACGTACACCGGCGACGCCTACCCGTGCTACGGCTGGGCCGCCGCGGTGGCCACGGTCGACGTCGACCTCGACACGGGCGAGGTGGCGGTTCGCGACCTCGTCTCGGCCGACGACGTCGGCCACGCCATCCACCCGGTCCTCGCCGAGGGACAGGTCGAGGGCGGGACGCTGCAGGCGGTCGGCTACGCCACGATCGAGGAGATGAAGCTCGTCGACGGGCGCTACCTCAACGATCGGCTGGCCACGTATCTGATCCCGACCTCGCTCGACGCCCCACGGATCCGTGCCATCCTCGTCGAGAAGCCGTTCGGCGGCGCCCCGCACGGCGCCAAGGGCGTCGGGGAGCTGCCGATGGACGTCGCCGCCCCCGCCGTGGTCGCCGCCATTCATGACGCGACCGGCGCCTGGCTGCACGAGCTGCCGGCCACGCCCGAGCGCATCCTGGCCGCGCTCGGCGCCGGCTCCCCTCCCCCGCCGCCCGGCACGAGCATCAGCTCCCGTCCAGAGGGCGAGGTCGCGAACCGCCAGGCGCCGCCGGAGGGAACCGATCCCGCGCCGGATCGCCGCACCGATCCGCAGCCGTTCCGCGCGCCCACCGACCGCGACGAGGCATGACGACGTACTCGTTCACCGTCAACGGGCAGCCGGCCGAGGTCGACGCGCCGGGGATGCGGCGCCTGCTCGATGTCCTCCGGGAGGACCTTGGCCTGACCGGAACCAAGGAGGGCTGCGGCGAGGGCGAGTGCGGTGCCTGCACCGTGGTCGTCGACGGCGCCGTCGTCGACTCCTGCCTCGTGCCCGTCTGCCAGGTCGACGGCTCGACCGTCGAGACGGTCGAGGGGCTGGCCCGGGAGGGCCGGCTGAACGCGCTCCAGCAGGCGTTTCTCGAGACCGGCGGCGCGCAGTGCGGGATCTGCACGCCGGGGATGCTCATGGCGGGCGAGGCGTACCTCGCCTCGCTGGGATCCGGCGCCACGGCCGGCGACGAGGCGATCCGCGAGGCGATCGCCGGCAACCTCTGCCGCTGCACGGGCTACACGAAGATCATCGAGGCGATCGCCCTCGCCGCCGAACGGAGGGGAACCATCGCATGACCGATGCGCCGCCCATGACCGCCGCCGATGCCTCGCGTCGGCGCGACCTCAGCCTGGCCCTGACGCCCTGGCAGCTGCTGCTTCTCGTCGCCGGCGTGTTTCTGCTGCTCCGTCTGCTGCGCGGCTGGCGAGAGCGGTGGACGCGCCGGGCGATCGACGGGCGTCTCTCGCGACGCCGCTGACCGATGCCGCCGGTCGCTGAGCCGCCGGTCGAGTCCCCGCGCCGCCTCTCGGACGCGTACGGGCTGCTGGCCGGCGCCGACGGGGCGCCGTGGCGCCCGGTGGCCGGCGGTACCGACCTGCTCGTCCAGATCACCGGCGAGCTGGGAGAGCCACCGAGCCGGGTGCTGGACATCTGGGGGCTCGACGAACTGCGAGGCATCGCCGCCGAGGACGGTGCGCTCGTCCTCGGGTCGCTGACCACGTACACCGAGATCCGCCGCTCCTCCCTCGTGAGCCAGCTCCTGCCGGCCCTCGCGGAGTGCGCGGCCACGATCGGGGCCGCGCAGATACAGAACCGGGGCACGATCGGCGGCAACGTGGTCAACGCCTCCCCGGCCGGCGACACGCTGCCGATCCTGCTCGCGACCGACGCCGAGATCGTCCTCGGAGGGCCGCGCGGTGAGCGGACGGTACCGGCCCCGGAGTTCTGGACCGGGTACCGGCGCACCGCGCGACGCGACGACGAGCTGGTCATCCGCGTCCGCATCCCGCTCGTCGACGACCGCAAGGTCCGGTTCCGGAAGATCGGCACGCGCCGCGCCCAGGCGATCAGCAAGGTCGTCATGGCGCTCGCCTGGCGGGCGGGCGAGCCCGCGCGCGCGGACGGCGGGGAGTGGCGGGACGTCCGGCTGGCGCTCGGCTCGGTGGCGGCCACGCCGGTGCGCGCCGCTCGCACCGAGTCGGTGCTCGACGGTGCCGAGCCGACCCGCGAGACCGCCGAGCGCGCGGCCGCGACGCTGAGCGACGAGATCCAGCCGATCGACGACGTACGCTCGACCGCCGACTACCGCCGGGCGGTGGCGGCGCGCGTCCTGCACCGGCTCATTCGGGACGAGGGCGCCTGGTGAGTCCGGCCCGGCGGCCCGAGCGCGAGGAGGTGCGGGTCTTCGAGTCCGCTGCCGAGTTCCGCGCCTGGCTCGACGCCAACCACGACACGACGCCCGAGCTGTGGGTGGGCTACTACAGGAAGGGTGTCCCGAAGACGTCCATGACCTATCCCGAGGCAGTCGAGGAGGCGCTCTGCTTCGGCTGGATCGACGGCCTGACCTATCGGATCGACGACGAGGTCCACGCCAACCGGTTCACGCCCCGGCGGCGCGGGTCGAGCTGGAGCGCGATCAACATCGCGAAGGTCGCCGAGCTGCGGGCGGCGGGCCGCATGCGCCCGGCCGGGCTGCGCGCCTTCGAGGAGCGCGACCGCCGCAAGGACGCCACCTATTCGTACGAGCGCCCGCCGCTGGAGCTGCCGCCCGAGTGGCTGGAGCGCTTTCGTGCCGATGCCGCCGCCTGGGCGCACTGGCAGGCGGAGACGCCGTCGTATCGACGAACCGCGATCCACTGGGTCGTGTCGGCGAAGCGTCCGGAGACGCGGGAGCGGCGCTTCGCGACCCTGCTCGCGGACTCCGCGGCCGGCCGCCGGCCGAGGGCGTTCATCGTCGAGCGTCCGCGGGCGGACCGCTGACGGCCGCGACGGGAGGTCGACGAGCGCCGATGGCTGCGACCGAGCCGGCTCCGGGGGTCAATGTCACTGAGGCCGGTGTCGCGCACGGCGACGAGGTGCTCACGCCGGACGCGCTGCGCTTCATCGCGGAGCTGCACCGACACTTCAACTCCTCGCGGTTGCGGTTACTCCGCGACCGTCGCGAGCGCCAGGCGCGGCTCGACGCCGGCGAGATGCCGGACTTCCTGCCGAACCCGGTCGAGAGCCGCGACATCTCGTTCTGGCGGGTCGCGCCGGCGCCGGCCGATCTCGAGGATCGCCGGGTCGAGATCACCGGCCCCGCCGAGCCGAAGATGATGATCAACGCCCTGAACAGCGGCGCATCGGTCTTCATGGCCGACTTCGAGGACGCCCTGTCCCCGACCTGGGAGAACGTCGTCATCGGGCAGTGGGCGGTGCACGAGGCGGTCCGCCGCCGGCTCGAGTATCGGTCGCCGGACGGCCGGGAGTACCGCCTCGACGAGCGGCTGGCGACCCTCGTCATCCGTCCCCGGGGCTGGCACCTGGAGGAGCGCCACGTCCTCGTCGACGGCGCGCCGATCAGCGCGAGTCTCTTCGACTTCGGGCTCGCCTTCTTCCACAACGCGCGCGAGCTGGTCGCGCGTGGCAGCGGTCCGTACTTCTACCTGCCGAAGCTCGAGAGCCACCTGGAGGCGCACCTCTGGAACGAGGTCTTCGTGACGGCCCAGCGCGCACTCGCCATCCCGCGCGGCACGATCCGGGCGACGGTGCTCATCGAGACGATCCTCGCCGCGTTCGAGATGGACGAGATCCTCTTCGAGCTGCGGGAGCACGCCGCGGGGCTGAACGCGGGGCGCTGGGACTACATCTTCAGCATCATCAAGAAGTTCCGGAAACGGCCGGATTTCGTGCTGCCCGATCGCGCGCAGGTCACCATGGCCGTGCCGTTCATGCGCGCCTACACCGAGCAGCTGGTCCGCGTCTGCCATGCGCGCGGCGCCCATGCCATCGGCGGCATGGCCGCCTTCATCCCGTCGCGGAAGGACCCCGAGGCGAACGAGCGCGCGCTGGCGAAGGTCCGCGAGGACAAGGAACGCGAGTCGGGCAGCGGGTTCGACGGCACCTGGGTGGCGCATCCGGACCTCGTGCCGGTGGCGCGCGAGGTCTTCGACGGCGTCCTCGGCGAGCGGCCGCATCAGAAGGAGCGCCGGCGCAACGATGTCGAGGTGGCCGCCGCTCAGCTGCTCGACGTTCGCGTCCCCGGCGGCGCCATCACCGCGCGCGGCGTGCGCTCCAACGTGTCGGTCGGCCTCTCGTACCTCACCTCGTGGCTGGCGGGGAACGGTGCCGCGGCGATCAACAACCTGATGGAGGACGCCGCGACCGCCGAGATCAGCCGCTCGCAGCTGTGGCAGTGGCGCGTCCACCGCGCTCGGCTGGACGACGGCAGCCCGATGACCGGAGAGCTCTACGCCGGGATCCGCGACGAGGAGCTGAGCCGCCTGCGCGACACGTTCCCCGACGCACCGTGGACGGAGGCCGCCGCCCTCCTGGACGAGCTCGTCCTCTCCGACGACTTCGCCGAGTTCCTGACGCTCTCCGCCTACCGACGGCTGCCATAGCGCATCCGGGTGGAAGAGCCCGGCGACGGGCGTACGCTTGTCGCGTGGACGGTGGCCCGCTGCGACAGGCGGCGATCCGGGCGTCGGCCCTCGGCGCGGCCGCTCTGATCGCCGTCGGAGCGATGTCGTGCGACGCGGCCCGTCTCGGAACGACGGCGGCCTCACCGGACGCGCGAGCGACGGGTTCGTCACCGAGCGCGGCGCCGACCGTGCATGCGCGCGCTGCAACGCGCCCGGCCGGCGCGGCCGTGGCGTCCGCCTCGCCTCCGGCCGCTGCTCCGGAGCCTCCGGCGCTCACCAGCGAAGCGCTGCGCGACGCCATCAGTGCGGCGGACATCCGACCCCGCCTCGAGCAACTCGAGCGAATCGCCGCCGCGAACGGCGGTAATCGGGCGGCCGGAACGGCGGGGTACGACGCGTCGGTCGACCACGTGACGGCGGGTCTCGAGGCCGTCGGGTACCGCGTCGAGCGCCAGCCCTTCACGTTCGCGCACGGCGCCGCCGGGCAGGTCGCCAGCGTCAACCTCGTCGCGGAGCGGCCGGGGGTCGAAGGTGCGCGCGTGCTGATGCTCGGCGCGCACCTCGACTCCGTGCCGGAACGGGCCGGCATCAACGACAACGCTTCCGGCAGCATGATGCTGCTGGCCCTCGCCGAAGGGCTTGCGCAGCTCGCGCAGCCTGAGCACACGGTTCGATTCGCGTTCTGGGGCGCCGAGGAGCCCGGGCTCTACGGGTCGAGCGCCTACGTCGACTCGCTCACCGTCGTAGAGCGGGAGCGCCTCATCGCGTACCTCAACTTCGACATGGTCGGCTCGCCGAACTACATCCGCTTCATCTACGACGATCGCGCAGCGGCGCCCGGGTCCAGCGAGATCACCCGGCTCTTCGCGGATCATTTCGAATCGGCCGGACTCGCCTGGGACACGTTCGACCTGAGCGGCAAGACCGACCATGCGCCGTTCGCAGCGGCCCGGATCCCGACCGGCGGCCTCTTCAGCGGGGGCGGCGAGCTCAAGACCGATGCGCAGGCGGCGGCCTTCGGCGGGACCGCGGGTGTCCCCGCCGATGCCTGCGACGACGCGGCCTGCGACACGACAGCGAACGTGAACGACGCTGCGCTGGAGGAGCTTTCCGACGCCGCCGCCGACGCCCTGGTGCGGCTCTCGCAGGATTGAGCGGCGCCCGGCTCGCTAGCCGGGAACGGGCCGCCGGATCCCGCGCAACCACTCGGCGAGCGGCCCGGCCTGGCGCGCGACGGACGCGCCGAACCCCTCGCGCCGCAGGTTCAACGCGACGATCGCCAGGTGGAGCCGGCGCGCGGCGACCAGGGCGTCCAGCGTGGCCGTGTCGGGGATCGGCCATGGACGCCGTCGCTCGTAGCCGGACCGGAACTCGCGCTCGCACCGTTCGCCATCGTCGAGCCGCCGCAGGGCCGTGACCGAGATGGCGATGTCCTGCGCCTCGAATCCCCAGAAACAGTCCTGGAAGTCGATGACGCAGACCCGGTCACCCTCGATGATCAGGTTCTGCGGGATGAAGTCGCCGTGGAGCAGGTGGGGCCGATGCGGCGGGTGCCGCCACAGGCGCTCGATCGCCTCTCCCGCCGCGTCGGCCGCCTCGTCGAACAGCGTTCCGTGGGTCGGCCTCAGCTCGGCGAAGCGCGCCTCGAGGCGCCAGTAGACGACCCGATCGGCGACCGGCACCGCCGCTGGCCGAGCATCCTCGCCCGCGGCGTCCTCGTGCAGGAGCGCGCTCAGCTCGCCGGCACGACGCACTCCCTCGACGCTCGGGCGCTCGCTCATCGGCCGGCCGGGCACCCAACCGAAGAGGACGGCGATCCGCCGATCGCCGCTGCCCGGTGGCGCGACCTGGATCCACGGCGAGCCGTCGGCCGTCCGCGTCACGGCGGGAACCGGCACGATGCCATCCCGCGCGAGCGCCTCCATCCATGCGAGCTCGGCCGCCTCCACTCCATCGGGGTGGATGCGCTCCGCGGCGGAGAGCCGGAGGGCGTAGCGGGAGGCGTCCGCGGCATCGATGCCGAACACCGCGTTGAACGATTCCGGGAGGAGGCTGCATCCCCGGACCGCGAAGGGGTAGCGCCGAAGCGCGGCGCCGGCGAGCTCCCGCAGTCGGCGGCGCGTCTCGGGCGAGCCGCTCACCTCGTGTTCGCTGTCAGCGTCAGGCTGTGCCCCGACGCGTCGGAGCGCAGTCCCCGCTCCTTGGCGAGGGCGACCGGCGCGTCGTACGTCTCGAGGTACCGGCGGTAGATCGGGAGCAGGTCCGTCTCGCTCCGGTCGCGCAGGTGCGCCAGCAGCTGGCGTCCGGTGACGACCCCGAAGCGGTGCTCCGCCACGAAGTCGCGCATGGCGGCGAAGAACGCATCGTCTCCCATCGCGGCGCGGATCTCGTTCAGGAACTCGGTCCCCTTGTAGAAGACGGTGTGGAAGTAGCCGTCGCAGCTCGTCCAGTCGCCGCCCGTCGTCGCGTCCGCCGGCCAGGCGAACACCGGTGAGTCGACATCGCGCGGCGAGCACTGCTCCTCGCCGATGCCCATGACCAACCGTGCCGAGAAGTCCGCGAGTCCCTCGTCGAGCCACGGCTCGCGCATCTGGTGGTTGCCGAGCTGTGCGTAGAACCACTGGTGACCGACCTCGTGGTTGACGACGTACGGATCCGTCACCTTCGTCCGGGTGAGATGGATGGCTCGCGGGTACTCCATGCTGAACCCGCCGCCGGCCCCGACCTCGGCCAGGACGAGGTCGGGCCAGGGATAGGCGCCGAACGCCTCGCCCAGCCGGACGAGGGCGGCCTGTGCGAGATCGGCAGTCAGGCTGCCGTCGACCGTCTCGGTGTAGACGCGGACGGTCGTGTCCCCCACGGAACGGGTGGTGAGGCGGAATCGCGGGTTGACCACGAACGAGAAGTCGCGCACGTCCTCTGCCTCGCAGACCCAGCGCGTGCCCGTCGCCCGGGGAGCCGTCAGCAGGCCCGGGCAGGCGACGGCGTCGCGTGGCAGCGCTCCCGTGGTGGTCAGATCCAGGCGAATCAGCTCGGCGGTGTACGAGATCTGCGGGTCGCCGAGCCCGTAGACGTCGTGCTCCCGCGACACGATCGGGAACCAGTGGCCGAAGCTGATGACGCCGTTGTCGCGGCTCAGGCGCGCGGTGAAGGCGTCGGGCGACGCGCCGACGGTCAGCATGAAGGGCACGCGGATGGCGACGGTCTCGTCCGTGCGGAGTCGCCGCCCGAGCTCGATGCGCAGGTTCGTGCCGGTGGTCCACGCGGCGTCCGCCGGCTCCCCGTCGACCGTCACGCCGCCGTCCAGCGTGAAGTAGCCGAGCGCCCGCGGGATGACCGACAGGTTGACGCGGTCGATCGGGTACCAGGCGCGGTTGGTCAGCGTCAGGGTCTCGACCGCGTCGAGCCGTCCGCTCGCCACGTCGAGCGTGGCCACGATCTCGTAGCGCTGGATCACCGAAACCGTGCTCAGCGCCGCGGCTGGCGAGGTCACGCTCGTCGCTGCAATCGTCATCACCGCGACTGCGACGGCCGTGGCGACCCTGCGTCGGGCGAGCATGGGTTCATCGTGGTCGATCGGCGCGCGGCTGTCATGCGCGCCGGATGCACGCCGGGCGCTTTGCGCCGACAATGTCGAGCGAGCCAATGATGAGACGCATCTCCCGATGGCGGCTGGGGGTGGTCGTGGTCGCCGTCTGCGCGAGCATGGGCTTCAGCGCGGTGTGGACGAATGCGCTGGGCGCCGGTGACCGCTTCGACCGCCTCCTCGCCCGGATCGAGCTCGTGCTCGACCCGCCGCCCGATCGCCCGACCCTGCCGACAGTCGTCGTCACGCCGGCGCCCCGAGTCGTCGGGGGCACGCCGCGCCCGACGATCGAGTCGGTGATCGGCGCCGTCCCGCCGGGGACACGGGCGACGCCGGAACCGACTCCGACCCCAGCGCCCGTCCGCGCGCCGGTCGACGTGTCGGTCGTCTCCGAGCCGGCCGCCGTGTTCGCCTCGCAGCTCACGAACGAGTGGTGCGCGGTGGCCGCGACCCAGATGGTGCTCACGATCCATGGCCTCGGCAACACGTCGGAGGCCTTCCAGCGCGAGCTCGCCGGACGGATCGGCGAGTGGGAGAGCTGGGATGACAGCCACGACGGCGGCTGGGGTCCGGCGGCGATCGCGGAGGCCCTTGCCGCCTACGGCGCGACCGGCTACGAGATCCGTGCCTACGCCTCGCGCGACGACGCGCTGCGAGACTCGGCGATCGCCCTGAGCCGCACCGGCCGTCCGGTCGTGCTGCTTCCCTGGTGGGGAGCCCACACGTGGGTGATGACCGGCTACCGCGCGGACGCCGACCCGCTCCTGTTCCCGGACGCCCGGGTCAGCGGCCTCTACATCCTGGATCCGTGGTACCCGCGCGTCTCGAACATCTGGGGTCCGTCGGATCCGCCCGGGAACTTCGAGGATGCCGCCGAGATGGAGCGCAACTTCATCCCCTGGTCGCGGCCCGAGGGCGCCTATCCGGGGCGTGACGGCATGTTCATCGTGGTGGTGCCGATGACGCCGTAGCCGGCCAGGGTGCGGCCGGCCGGCCGGCGTCGCGGAGCCTCCTCCGGCGCCCGACTCAGGTCGATTCGGCCGATGAATGGCCGGCGGCGGCCTCGAAGCGACGGAGCCGCCACGCGAGCACGAACGCCAGCAGGACGACCTTCGCTCCCGTGCCGATCGCGAAGCCGAGCGGGATGGCGGTGATCCCGATGCGCGGCACGAGGATCGCGGTCGCGGCCACGGTGATCGCGAAGCCGGCGAGCGACGCGCCGACCTGCAGCAGGGTGTGCCGCGTCGCGTAGATGGCGCGGCTCAGCAGGTGGGTCAGGCTCTCGAGCGGCACCGATATCGCGAAGGCGGCGAGCACCAGCGAGGTGAGCGCCACGTCGTCCGCGTCGAACGCTCCCCCGCCGAGCAGCAGCTCGATGGCGAACCCGCTCAGGACGAACAGGCCGATGCCGGCCGCGCCCGTCAGGACGCCGATGGCCGCCAGGTTCGCGACGAGCGAGGCGCTGAAGCGCGATCGCTCGCCGGCCGCGTACGCCGAGGCCAGCGTTGGGAAGGCCGCCAGGGAGAAGGCAACGCCGAAGAGGCTCACCGGCACGCTCTGGAAGTTGCGGGCGAAGCTGACCGCCGTGACGCTGCCGGAGGCGAGCGTCGACGCCACCGCGGTGAAATACAGGAAGGTGAGCGGCTCGATCGGGTGGCTGATCGTCTTCGGCAGCATCAGCCGCAGGAAGTCCGCGACCGCCGGCGTCCGGACGGCCAGCCGCGGCCGGACGCGGAAGCTCGTTCCGCGCAGTCCCCAGAGCCGCACCGCGAGGTGCAGGAGCGCCCCGAGCACGGCACCCATCGCCGGCCCGTAGATGCCGATCGCACCGCTCAGGCCGACCGTGCCGCCCACGATCCCGGCGTTGTAGAGCAGCGGCGCCGACCCGTACGCGAGGAAGCGCCGCTCGGCGAGGAGCACCTCGCCCAGCGTCAGCGACGCGGCGAAGATGATGGGAGTGGCGAGCATCAGCCGGAACAGGGAGACGTAGAGCTCCCGCTGCGTGCCGGCGAAGCCGGGCGCGATGAGCGCCGTGGTCTCCTCGGCCAGGACGAACATGATGGCCGCGGCGACGCTCATGATCAGCACGGCGCCCGTCAGGATCGTCTGACCGAACTCGTCCGCGGCGCGGCCCTCGCGGCGCAGCCCGACGAAGATCGGGATGAACGGCGCGGCCAGCCCGCTCGCGACGAGGACGTCGAGGGTCAGCTCGGGCAGCACGAAGGCGGCGTTGTAGGCGTCGAGCTCCGGGCCGGCGCCGAACGTCCGCGCGAAGATCCGATCGCGGACGAGGCCCATCAGATAACCGGCGAAGATCAGGGCCGAGAGGAGCGCCGCTCCCTGCGGGACGAAACGGCCCGCCAGCGTGCGGGCGAGGGTCAACGCCGCCGTGTCAGCCAGCCGTCGTCACGCTGCCGCCGCGTCGGCGACCCGGGCACCTCCTCAGCCGGCCTGCGGGCGGGGGCGGGCGCGTTCCGCGAGCGCCTGCATCACCGCCTCGCGCACCGAGGGGAACTCGTCCATGAGCGTGTGGAACTCGCGGTGGTTGATGACGAGCAGCCGCACCAGCCCGTCGGCGCGGACGGTCGCGGTCCGCGGCCGCTCCTCGACCAGGGCGATCTCGCCGAAGAACTCCCCCGGACCGAGCCGCGCGATCTGGCGGCGGTTGTCGAGGACCGAGACCCAGCCGTCGAGCACGATGAAGAACTCCGACCCGCTCGCGCCCTGGTCGGTGAGCGTGCGGTCGAGCCCGACGGTCACCTCGTCGGCCAGCTGTCCGAGGCGCTCGAGCTCGCGCCGCCCGAGACGGCTGAAGAGCGGGACCCGCTTCAGATGTTCGATCTTCTCGTCGCGCGCCATTCCCTCGCCTCGGTGGTGGTGCTGTCGGCCGAAAGCGTCCCGCCTGCACCCGCCGTGCGTCAAGCCGCCGTCGGCGCGACGCGCTCCAGGAACCGCCCCGTCGCATCGACCTCGACCGGGCGGCCGCGCAGGAGCACGCGGCGGATGGCGCCGCTGACCCGGAGGCCCTCGTACGGCGTGAAGTCGCTCGTGTGGTGGAGGTCGGCCTGGCGGATCGTCCGCCGGGCGGAGGGGTCGAAGAGGACCAGGTCGGCATCGCGGCCGACCTCGACGGCGCCCTTGGCCGGCATCCCGAACAGCCGTGCCGGCGTCGTCGACAGCACGTCCACGAGCCGCCCGAGCGAGAGGCGGCCCGTCGCCACACCCTGCGAGTACACCACCGCGAGCAGCGTCTCGATCCCCGGCGCGCCGTTGCTGACCTCCGGGAACGGCGGCGCGGGCAGCCGTTTCTCGCGGTCGAGCCGGTCGGGCACGTGGTCGGACGCCACCACGTCGAGGATCCCGCCGGCCAGCCCCTGCCACAGGGCGTCGACATCGGCCGGTGAGCGCAGCGGCGGCGAGATGACGGCGCGGATCACGCGCGACTCGTCGGGGTCCGTGTAGGCCCGATGGGTGAGGGTGAGGTAGTGGGGGCAGGTCTCGGCGTGGACCGGCTCGCCACGTGCCTTCGCCTCCGCCACGGCCTCGAGCGCCTCGGCGCAGGACAGGTGGACGATGTAGAGCGAGGCCTCGGCGCGGCGGGCCATCTCGATCGCCTTGCGGGTGGCGGCCGCCTCGGCCCGGGTGGGCCGGGTCAGCGCGTGGTGGCCGCAGCCGGTTCGCCCCGCCGCGAGCGCCTCGCGGATGAGGGGTTCGATGATCGCCGGCTCCTCGCAGTGCACCTGCAGCATCCCCCCGTGGCGGGCTGCGACCCGCATGGCACGCTCCAGGTCGGCGTCGGGCAGGCGAAAGTCGTAGACCATGAACGCCTTGAAGGTGGGCACGCCGGCGTCGACCAGGGCGGGCAGCTCAGCGAGCGGGTCGTCCTGCTCCCCGGTGATGACCGCGGACAGGCCGAAGTCGACCGCCGACTGGCCATCCGTGCGCGTCCGGAACTCGTCCAGCGCGCGGAGCGGGGATCGGCTCCCCTCGCGGCTGATGCCGGTGCCCGGGTTGTTGAAGGTCAGGAACGTCGTCGTGCCACCGCGCGCGGCCGCCAGCGAGTCGGCCCGGAAGCGGTCGGGCTCGTCCGGCGTCGGGAGCCGCAGGTGGGTGTGCACGTCGACCACGCCGGGCAGGACCAGGAGGCCGGTGGCGTCCACCACCTCGGGCGCGCCAGCTCCCAGATCCGGGCCGATCGCGGCTATCCGCCCGCCTATGACCGCCACGTCCGCGGGCAACGCGCGCTCGGTGGTGACGACCGTGCCACCGGCGATCACGAGGTCGGGTCGATCCATCGGGCCGGTAGTATGCCGTTCGACCGATGGCGCCCGAGAGCTCCCACCCCTACCCGCTGCCCGAGGAGCCGGCACCGCTCGACGCGATCTGGGCGCTCCGCGACTTCGAGCCGGTCGCCCGCGACCGGCTCCATCCCGCCGCGTGGGGGTACATCTCGGGCGGATCGTGGGACGAGGTGACCCTGCGCGACAACACAGCGGCCTGGGACCGTCACCGGCTGCTGCCGCGCGTCCTGCGCGACGTCACCACCGTGGATCCCTCGACGACCCTGCTCGGCAGGCCGGTGGCGCTGCCGTTCGGCGTCGCGCCGGCCGCGCTCCACGGCCTCGCCCATGCCGAGGGCGAGTGCGCCACCGCCCGCGCCGCGGCCGCGGCCGGAGCCCTCTTCTGCCTCTCGACGGCCGCCTCGCGATCCATCGAGGAGGTGGCCGCCGCCGCCCCGGACGGCCGCCGCTGGTTCCAGCTGTACGTCACCGACGACCGCGACCTCTCGCGCACCCTCGTCCAGCGCGCGGCGCGATCGGGGTATGACGCCATCGTGCTCACGGTGGATCTTCCCGTCTTCGGCTACCGCGAGGCGGATCGCCGGCTCGCCTTCAAGATGGCCGCCGAGTCGCTCGCCCACTTCGCGCGCGACGAGCACGGGCAGTCGTTCGAGGAGATCATCGAGAAGGCGTACGTGCCGATCACCTGGGACGACGTCGACGAGATCGCCTCGTGGTCCTCGCTGCCGCTGGTCGTGAAGGGGATCCTCCATCCCGATGACGCCGCGCTCGCCGTCGAGCATGGCGCGGCCGCGGTCTGGGTCTCGAACCACGGCGGCCGGCAGCTGGACCGCGCGCCGGCGGCCATCGACGCCCTGCCCGCGGTGGTGGAGGCGGTCGGTGGCCGGGCGGAGGTCTACGTCGACGGCGGCATGCGCCGGGGCACCCACGTCGTCACCGGCCTCGCGCTCGGCGCGCGTGCGGTCTTCGCCGGGCGGCCGTTCCTGTGGGCGCTCGCCACCGCCGGCGAACCCGGCGTGGCACGAGCGCTCGCCATCCTGCGCGAGGAGACGGAGCTCGCCATGGCCCTGCTCGGCGCGCGGTCCGTCGCGGAGCTGACGCCGGAGCACGTGCTGCGCCGCGTCGCCTCCGACGTTCCCTCGGTGACTGCAGACGGCCCAGTGCCGCGCTGATCCGGCGGGCCGGCATCGCCTCGAAGTCTTCCGCGGACTACGTGTCGGACTCGACGATCTCGATCGGCTGAGCGCCCTCCCACAGGACCCTGCGACCGAGCTCGGGCAGCTGCTCGCCACCCTGCACCACGGTCGCGAAGTGATTCCCCGCCAGCGGGCCCACCCTGGACGAGAAGCTGCACGCCCCGTACGGGAAGAGGATCTCGCACTCGGAGAGGTCCCCGGGGTAGATGAGCAGCTGACCCGGGGCGGGGTGCGAGGTGTGGTTCTCGTAGCCGACCTCCGGCCGCCGGTCGCCGAACGGGATCCAGGTCGATTCGCCGCTCCATCGGCAGTGGATCAGCCGCGAGCGGATCGGGAGCCAGGCCCGAAGCGCCTCGCGGGTTCGCGGCGCGGCATCCTCCCAGCGTGCGGCGAAGCGCAGCTCGCCGACCGAGATCCGCAGGTCGCCCATCGGCGCAGCATACCGACGTGACCGACGCCTGGGAGCGTTCGCGCTGCCCCGCCATCGGTCATCATGCGCCTCGATGGCGAGCCGGAGACCCACCATCTCGACCCACGTCCTCGACCTCGAGTCGGGCGTGCCGGCGGCGGGCATGCAGGTGACGCTCTTCCGGCTGAGCGAGGCGGGAGAGGCCGAGGTGGTGAGCGAGGCCGAGACGGACGAGGACGGTCGCATCGCGTCGCTGATCGAGCCGCT
>DATADA010000119.1:0-7996 GCA_036258775.1 Candidatus Limnocylindria bacterium
GTCGCGGCCGGCCGCGACGTCTACCGGTACGGCTTCCACCGGCTGTCGGGACAGGCGCCCGGCCCCGCTCTCGACCTGGCGCTGCACGGCGCGGAGCGGCCGATGCCGCACGAGGCCGACGAGGCTCGGGAGCCGCTCGACTCCGCGGCGGCTCCCCTCCCGGCCATGCCGCCCGGTGCATCCGCGGATCGCCCTGAGCCGTCCCGTGAGCCGGCCCCGGTCGGCCGGCGCCGCGAGCCGGCGCGAACGGCCGAGGTCGCCGAGGAGCGATAGGCGCCTCTCGCCATCGGTCAGAGGGGCGGCCGGCGCGACCTGATCCGGATCGACTCCAGCAGCCCCATCCCGAAGAGGAGGCTGATCAGGCTGGATCCTCCGTAGGTCACGAACGGCAGCGGGATGCCCGTTACAGGCATGAGCCCGACGCTCATGCCGACGCTGACGAGCAGCTGGAACGCGACCATGCTGGCGAGCCCGACGCCGACCATGGCGCCGAAGCCGTCGCCGGCCTCCCAGGCGATGACGAGCATCCGCCAGATCAGGAGGGCGAACAGCCCGAGCAGAACGACCGAGCCGGCGAACCCGAGCTCCTCCGCCACCACGGTGAAGATGAAGTCGGTCGACTGCACCGGCAGCTGGCCCAGCTGGTTGTGCCGGCCGGCGGTGAGGCCCTGGCCGGTCCAGCCGCCGGAGGCGACGGCGTCGAGCGCCTGGACGAGCTGGTAGCAGGCCCCCTGCGGATCGGCGTTCGGGTCGAGGAAGCACAGGAATCGCTGGCGCTGGTAGTCGGCCAGCATCCCGATCCAGACGGGAGCGGCGGCGGTCGCGACCGCGGCGATCGCGCCGAGCCACCCGAGCGCCGCTCCGGCCGTGAACAGCATTCCACCGAGAATCGCGACGAACACCAGCGCGGTGCCGAGGTCGGGCTGGCGGAGCACCAGCAGCGTCGGCCCCGCGGCGATCGCGCCCGCGACGACGATGGTCGAGGGGCTCCGCACCCGCTCGGCGCGCCGCGACAGGTACGCCGCCAGGACCAGGACGACGAGCACCTTGCTGATCTCGCTGAGCTGGAAGTCGAGTCCCGCCACGGAGACCGACATCTGGGCGCCGAAGAGGCGCGTCCCGACCAGCAGGGTGAGCAGAAGCATCGCGATCACCGCCGCGTAGATCGGCAGGGCGAGCGCGCGCAGCCAGGCGGGATCCAGGCGGGCCGCGACGAAGAAGGCGCCCAGCCCGATCCCGGACCAGATGAGCGTCTTCACCGGCTGCGGCAGTCCTCCCGCGGCGGTCTCCCCGTGGCCGGCCGAGTAGCCGACGGCGATCCCGAACCCGATGAGCAGCAGGACGTACAGGAGCAGCTGCAGGTCGAAGGACCGCCACCCGCGGCGCCCGGCACGCTGGGGGAACATCGCCGTCGCGGCTCCCATCACACGACGCGCGTCAGTCGGCGGCCACGAGCTCGAACGTCCGCGGATCGAGGCGGAGGTCCTGCTCGAGCCCGTACCAGAGCTGCAGCCAGTACTTGACCACCTCGGCCGAGACGTTCCCGGGCACGACCGCCGAGTGGCTGAAGGCCATCACCGCCAGCTCGGCGTCCGTGGCGCCGGGCTCCGACGGGAGATAGGCGACGAACCACGAGTGGAACGGGAGCGTGCCCTCTTTCGTGGGCGCGCCGAACTCCGCAGTGCCCGTCTTGCCGGACAGTGCCCCCGGCAGGTCGAGGTCGCCGATGTTGTAGGCGTGACCGCTGGTGATCACCTCGCGCGCCGCGATCCGGAGCGTCCGAAGGTGGTCGTCGCTGGCCGCGAGCCTGCGCAGCAGCTCGGGGCGGTACGGCGCCACGAGCTCGCCGCGCGCGTCGGTCTCGCCACGGACGAGGGCCGGACGCAAGAGGCGACCGCCGTTGGCGACCGCCGCATACGCGTTGAGGACCTGGAGCGGCGTCGCCGCGGTCACGTTCTGCCCGATCCCGGCCTGTGCCAGCTCCCCGGTGAACAGGCTCGGGCGTCCCTGCTCCTCCGCCCAGTCGCTGCTCGGCACCACGCCCGCCGCCTCGGCCGGCAGCGCGATCCCGGTCGCCTCTCCGAAGCCGAGCTCCCCCGCCCACCGAGCAAGCCGATCGACGCCGAGCTCGACCGCCATCTGGTAGAAGAACGTGTCCGAGCTCACGGCGAACGCGTCGACGATGTCGATCGCCCCGAACCCGCGGCGGTTCCAGTCGAAGAGGCACTGGCCCTTCGGCGCACCGGGGATCTGGTAGCAGCCGTATGTCGGCCAACGGCGCGAAGCATCCGTCACCCCCTCCTCGAGCGCGGCGAGGGCCGTGACCAGCTTGTAGGTCGATCCCGGCGGGTAGACGTCGCTCACCGCGTGGTTCCGCAGCGGCTGACCCGGATCGGCCAGGTAGCGCTCGAACGTCGCCGCGTCGATGCCAGTCGCGAAGACGTTGTTGTCGTAGGCGGGGAGTGAGACGAGGGCCAGGATCTCGCCCGTCTGCGGATCCATGGCGATGAGGACGCCCTGCCGTACGCCCGCGACCTCCATTCCCCAGGCGAGCGCGCGCGTCGCCAGCCGCTGGGCGCGGGCGTCGACGGTGAGCATCAGGTTCTTTCCGGGGACCGGCGCGGCGTTCTCCTGCACGACGCTCCCCGGTCGACCCGTGACGTCCACCTCCACGAGCCGGCTGCCGTGCCTGCCCCGCAGCGCGTCCTCGTACGACGCCTCGACGCCCGCCTTCCCGACCCGGTCGTCCGGCAGGTAGCCGGCGTCCGCCCTCGCCGCGAGCTCCTCGGCGGAGATCGCGCCGGTATGTCCGAGTACCTGCGACAGCAGCGGGCCTCCCGCCTCTCCGCTGTCATCGAGGTACCGGCGCACCGGCTCGACCTCCACCACCACGCCCGGGAGAGCGTCTCGCTGCTCGCTGAGGAGCAACGCTGCCCGTCGCTCGACCCCGTGGACGAGCGGCACGAGGTCGTACGGCGAGCCGGTCCAGCTCTCGACGCGGCCGCGCAGGGCGGCCGGATCGGCGCCGGTGACGGCCGCGACCCGGCGCAGGATCCCCCGCCGCCCGGCATCGGGCAGATCGGCCGGGCGCACGTTCACCGTCCACGATGGCGCGTTGACGGCGACCGGCCGCCCGACACGGTCGAACACGAGGCCGCGCGTCGCGGGCACCGGCACCTCGTGCGTCCGGAGATCGGCCGATGGGCGGCCGGCACCACGGAGCACCTGCAACTCGTACAGGCGGCCGAGCAGCAGACAGATCACGACCGATCCGAGGAGCCCGAAGGCAATGAAGCGGCGGCGCGATCGGGGCAGATCGCGGCGGCGCCCGTCGAGGTCGGCGAGCGGGGCGGCGCCGGTCACAGTGCGGACCGCTCCTCCGGCGCGCGCGCCGCGATCCACAGCCGGGCCGGGAGGGCGATGAGCGCTGCCAGGGCGGCGTTAACGAGCGCCGCGGTCAGGATGAGGGCGGCCGGCACGGCGCCGTCGACCGGGTGGCCCAGCATACGGGCGACGAGGAGGTTGAACAGTTCCGCAACGATCGAGCCGACGAGCGCGGATGCCACCACGTGCAGCCACCTCATCCGTGCGAGCAGGCGCCCAAGGCCCGCCGTCAGCGCCGTCACGACCAGCATCGTCAGCGGCACGCTGCCGAGGGGCTGGGGACCGAGCAGGTTGGCGACCAGGCCCGCGACGAATGCCCATGCGCTGCCGGGCATGAGGCCGAGCCTGCTGGTCACGACCACGGCGCCGGCGAGCACGAGATTGGGTTTGACCCCGCCGATGACGATGATCGGCGCGAGCGCCGCGTGGAGGACGCCTGCCACGACGGCGAGCACGACGCCGATGTAGCCGATGGCCCACCCCCTGGTCACCGATGTGCCGCGATGAGGAACCGCGGCGAGTATAAGGTCCGTGCCCGCGACGGCCCGTGTGATTCCGCAGTTTCACGTGAAACACCGCGTCGACTGTGGATAACCGATAAGCACTCGGTAATGGGCCGGTAACGGCCGAAACTGGTAGAATCTCGACAGCCCATCTGAACCCGCAGCGGAGCGCTCGTGGTCCGGGTCACGGCCTGCACGAACCAGAAGGGCGGCGTCGGGAAGACCACGACGGTGATCAACCTGGCGGCCTCACTCGCCCTCTCCGGAAGCCCGACGCTCGTCGTCGACCTCGATCCCCAGGGGAACGCCACGAGCGGCCTCGGAATCGACCGCCGGTCGCTCCGCTCTTCGGTGTACGACACGCTTATCGAGCGTGTGCCGATCCGGGAGCTGACCCTCGGAACGTCGGTGGAGGGGCTGGACATCATCCCCGCGGGCCCGGAGCTCTCCGGCGCGGAGGTCGAGCTCGTCGACGTTCCCGGCCGCGAGCATCGCCTCGCGGCGAGCCTGTCGGAGATGGATACGCTCGACGCGCGGTACGACCGCGTGCTGATCGACTGCCCGCCGTCGCTGGGGCTGCTGACGGTGAATGCGCTCGCCGCCGCGGACGGCGTGCTCATCCCGATTCAGACCGAGTATTACGCCCTGGAGGGTTTGAGCCAGCTGGTGAACACGATCCGTATGGTCCGCGAGGGCCTGAACCCGCGACTCGAGATCGACGGGGTGCTGCTCACGATGTACGACGGCCGCACGAAGCTCTCGGCTCAGGTCGCGTCCGAGGTACGCCGCCACATGGACGGCACCGTGTTCGAAACCGTCGTCCCGCGCAGCGTGCGCCTCTCGGAGGCGCCGAGCCACGGCCTGCCCGTGGCGCTCTACGACCCCTCGTCTCGGGGCGCGCACGCCTACCGCTCCCTTGCCGGGGAGGTGCTCGACCGTGGCTAGCCCCGCACCCCGCGCGGGACGCGGCTTCGGGCTGGGTCGCGGCCTCGAGGCGCTCATCCCGCGCGACGAGGGATCGGTCGTGCGGCGCGTCCCGGTCGAGCGGATCGCCAGCAACCGCAACCAGCCCCGGGCTCGTTTCGACGACGAGGAGCTCGGGGAGCTCGCGGCATCGATCGCGGTCCACGGCGTGCTGCACCCGATCGTCGTCCGCGCCCTTCCGGACGGAGCCTACGAGCTGATCGCCGGCGAGCGTCGGCTGCGCGCCGCCCGGCTGGCCGGGCTGAGCGAGGTGCCCGTCACCGTGCGCGACGCGGACGATGGGCGGTCGCTCGAGATGGCGCTCGTCGAGAATCTGCAGCGAGCCGACCTCAACCCGATCGAGGAGGCGCTGGCCTACCGCGAGCTGATCGACCGCTTCGCCCTGTCGCACGAGGCGGTGGCCCGCCAGGTGGGCAAGAGCCGCGTGGCGATCAGCAACGCCCTGCGGCTGCTCGACCTGCACCCGGACACGAAGCAGGCGATCGTGGATCGGCGAATCAGCGAGGGCCACGGCCGGGCGCTCGCCTCGCTGACGGCGCCCGAGCTCCAGCGCACCGCCCTCGACGCGGTGCTGACCCGGCGCCTCTCGGTGCGTCAGACGGAGGAGCTCGTCCGGCGCCTCACCGCCGGCGAGAGACGGCCGGCACGGCGCGATCGGGCAGACGACCTGGCCGACCTCGAGGCGCAGCTGCGCGGCATGCTCGCGACACGGGTCGGCATCCAGCGCACACGCCGTGGCGGCCGCATGGTCATCGAGTTCTACTCCGACGAGGAGCTCGACCGGCTCTACTCGATCATCGAGCGCGGCGCCCGCGACGGCGCGGACGAGAGCGAGGCGCCCTCCGTGAGCAGCGCAGGGGCGGACCGATGGCGGTAGAGCCCGCGCGTCGTTCGCGCCGGTCGCGATCGGCCGGCGAGTACACGGCCGCCAACATCCAGGTCCTGGAGGGCCTGCAGGCCGTGCGCAAGCGGCCGGGGATGTACATCGGCTCGACCGACGCCCGGGGCCTCCACCAGCTCGTGTGGGAAGTGGTCGACAACAGCATCGACGAGGCGATGGCAAACGCCGCCACGCGCATCGACATCACCCTCCACGCCGACGGACGCTGCGAGGTGGTCGACGACGGACGTGGCATCCCGGTCGATCGGCACGCCACCGGCAAGAGCGCGCTCGAGGTCATCATGACCGTGCTCCACGCCGGCGGAAAGTTCGGTGGCGGTGGCTACAAGGTCTCCGGCGGACTCCACGGCGTTGGAGTCAGCGTCGTGAACGCGCTGTCGGAGGAGATGCGGGTGGAGGTCCTGCGCGGCGGAAAGCGCTGGGTGCAGGAGTACGAGCGGGGGCAGCCGACAGGTCCGGTCGCGCAGCGCGGGGGGGCGGGCGAGGCGAACCGCGGCCTGGATCCCGGTTGGGAGCGCTCCTCGGGGACGCGCACCTTCTTCAAGCCCGACCCGCAGATCTTCGAGACGCTGGAGTTCGGTTGGGACACCATCAGCACGCGGCTCCGCGAGTCGGCGTACCTCAACAAGGGGCTCTGGATCTGCCTGCGCGACGGCCGCGCCGATCGCGAGAAGAACTTCTACTTCGAGGGCGGCGTGACGAGCTTCGTCCGGCACCTCAATCGGCGCCGAGAGGTGCTCAACCGGCGCCCGATCCACGTCGAGAAGCTCGTCGAGGGCACCAGCGTCGAGGTCGCGCTCCAGTACAACGACGGCTTTGCCGAGACCGTCCTGCCGTTCGCCAACAACATCCACACCGTCGACGGCGGGACGCACGTCACCGGGTTCCGCGCGGCTCTGACCGGCTCGCTGAACGACTGGGCACGCAAGAACGCTGTCCTCGGCGAGAAGGACGGCAACCTCAGCGGAGACGACGTCCGCGAGGGCCTGACCGCCGTCATCAGCGTCAAGCTCACAGACCCGCAGTTCGAGGGCCAGACCAAGGCGAAGCTCGGCAATGCCGACGTGAAGGGAGTCGTCCAGGCGGTCGTGGCCGATGGGATCGTCCAGCACCTGGAGGAGAACCCCGCCGACGGACGCAGGATCATCGAGAAGTGCCTCACCGCGGCGCGAGCCCGGGAGGCCGCCCGCAAGGCGCGCGACCTGGTCATCCGCAAGGGCGCGCTGGAGGGGATGGCGCTCCCCGGCAAGCTCGCGGACTGCCAGGAGCGCGACCCCGCCAAGAGCGAGCTGTACATCGTCGAGGGCGACTCCGCCGGCGGCTCGGCGAAGCAGGCGCGCGACCGGCGCTTCCAGGCGGTGCTGCCGATGTTCGGCAAGATGCTCAACGTCGAGAAGGCGCGCCTCGACCGCGTGCTGTCGAGCGACAAGATCCGACCGCTCGTCATCGCCCTCGGCGCGGGCATCGGAGAGACGTTCGACATCGGCAAGCTCCGCTACCACACGATCTGCCTGCTGAGCGACGCCGACGTCGACGGCGCGCATATCACGACGCTGCTTCTCACCTTCTTCTACCGTCACATGCCGCAGGTGATCGAGAACGGCTACCTGTTCATCTGCCAGCCGCCGCTGTACCGGATTAGCACCGGCAAGGTGACCCGCTACGCGCGCGACGAGAAGGAGCGGGACCTGGCGGTCAGGGAGCTGTCGAGAGAGGGGAGAACGAAGAACGTCTCCGTGCAGCGCTTCAAGGGGCTCGGGGAGATGAACCCCGATCAGCTGTGGGAGACGACGATGAACCCGGACACGCGGACGCTCCTGCGCGTCGACATCGGGGACGCCGCCGAGGCCGACGAGGTTTTCAGCACGCTCATGGGCGAGCGCGTGGAACCGCGCCGCGACTTTATCCGCGCCGAGGCCCGCAAGGTGCGGAACCTGGACATCTAGCGGGCAGCAGCTCGGAGCACGACAGACCGATGCCATCACGACACGTCGCCGACATCCGGCAGGTGCAGCACAAGACCGGGCGCTCTCTCGACGAATGGTGCGAATTGCTCGAGGCGAACGGGATCGGCGAGCGCCGAGAGGCGGTCAATTTCCTGCGGGACGGTTACGCGGTCAGCCACGCCTTCGCGCTCGCGATCGCCGACCAGTGCCTCCGCCGCTCGGCTGCCGAGTTCACCGACTTCGAAGAGGGAGAGGGCGACCGCTGGTGAGCGGCGAGC
>DATADA010000120.1:0-8552 GCA_036258775.1 Candidatus Limnocylindria bacterium
CCCGCAGACGCGGGCGCGAGGCCCAGGCTCGCCGCGGCTGCGGCCGCGAGGAGGGCCGCCGCGCCGACCGCGACGGCTGCCGCGCGCCGCGCGCCGTCAACCCGTCTGCGCGGGGGTCGGGTCATCCCGTAGCTGTCAGCCGCCAGCTCATCGCCAGCGCGAAGACGGCGGCGAGGGCGACCGCCGCCGCCCGCCGCGTCGGGGTGAGCTCGCTGCGGAGCATCCCGGGCAGCAGGAGCGCGACGCCGGCGGCGACGGCGTACGGCCAGTGGATCCACTCGCTCGGCGCCGCGCCGCGCAGCGCGAGCGCGAGGCCGATCGCGGACTCCCCCACCACGACCGCCAGCGCGAGCAGCCGGACCCGCTCCACCCAGGCGCCGGCACGCCCGGTGAGCGCCGCCGCGGCGGCGAGGACCGCCAGGACGAGCAGCCCGACGGCGAGCAGCGGCCCGACGCCGGCGTGCACGCCGCTCACCGGCCCTACGCCTCCCCGACCCGGGGATCGCTCCAGTCGCTGGTGTCCTCGGTCGGATCCTCGGCGGGCGCCGGGCTCGCGGGGCGCTCGACCTGCTCCGGATCGGTCCGGTTCTCGGTCGGCTCGAAGTCGTCGCGGCGCTGGGCCGCCGGGTCAGCCGGCCCGCTCATCGTCGGCGGCGCCCTGCGCCGCGTAGTCGGGGTGGGCCATGTGCGCGATCTCGTCGCGGCTGTAGCCCGCATCGCCCGGCGTGGCGACCGGGCCCGCGGCCTCGTCGACGTTGATCAGCGCGTCCTCCCGGCCCGGGTGCCCCTCCGGCGGCGAGGACCAGGCACCGCGGTCGACCTCCCCTGCGGCCACGTCGAGCCGCACCTCGCCGGGCCGCACCTCGGCCAGGCGGGCGGCGGGCACGTAGAGGTCTTCGCCGTGGCCCGAGAGTCGGAGGTAGGCGTCGGTCACCTCCGCCACGCTGCCGAGCGAAGCGCCATCGGACCCGCGCACCGTCCAGCCGCGTTCGACGGCGTGGATGTCATTGCCGGTCATTCGTCGTGCGCCCTCCGCTCCCGCTCCTCGGCCCGGCGCAATTCGCGCCCCGACGGCGGCTGATGGGGCAGATTCGGATCCTCCAGCTTCGCGGCGCGCGGGCTCGGCGTCCCGCCACCCCGGCCGAGGTTGTGCTCGGGCGGATCGACCTCTCCCTCGCGGCGCACGTCGTGCTGCGGGCTGCCCCCCGTGCCCCGCGCGTTCCTCGGGTTCCTCATCTCATCGGCTCCTCCTGTGAATGGGCCCGCACGCCGCATGAGTCGTGCCGATCAGCGCTGCTTGACCTCGTCCCACAGGCGATCCTTGGCCTCGAGGTCGAGGGCGGCGAGCTCGATGCCGCGCTCGCGGGCGAGCGCCTCGACCCGTTCGTAGCGCTCGATCCAGCGCCGGTTGGCGGCGCGCAGTGCCTCCTCGGGATCGGTCCGCAGCCAGCGGGCGAGGTTCACGAGCGCGAAGAGCACGTCGCCCAGCTCGTGCAGCCGCGCGTCCCGCGACCGCTCCTCGTCGTTCGTCGCCGCCCGCCCGGCCGGCACCGACGCGGCGGCGCGCAGCTCGTCGAGCTCCTCGCCGACCTTCTCCCAGACGCCCTCCACCGACGGCCAATCCCAGCCCAGGCTCGACGCGCGCTCCTGGATCTCGCGGCTGGCGGCGAGGGCCGGCAGCGCCCGCGCGATCCCGGCGAACGGGCTAGGCTCGCGACCGGCGTCCTGGCGCTCCGAGGCCTTGATCGTCTCCCAGTTGGCGAGCACCTGCTCCACCCCCGACACCGACAGCCCGGCGAAGACGTGCGGGTGGCGGCGAACGATCTTGGCGGCGATCGAGCGGTGCACGTCGGTGAGGTCGAACGCGCCCTCCTCGGCGGCCAGCTGGGCGTGCAGCACCACCTGCAGGAGCAGGTCGCCGAGCTCCTCGGCCAGCTCCGCCCCGGTCGCCCCGCGGTCGAGCGCGTCGACCGCCTCGTACGCCTCCTCGAGCAGGAAGGGGCGCAGGCTGGCGTGCGTCTGGCGCCGGTCCCAGGGGCACCCGTCCGGCGCGCGCAGCCGGGCGCTGATGGCCGCCATGCCGTGGAGTGAGGCGAGGTTGTCGAGCGGCGGCAGCGGGGCGAGGTACCAGTCGCGCGACCGAAGGTCGTCGTCGGTCAGGCGCTCGATCGGGCGCGGCTCCCCGTCCGGCAGCGGCCGCGCGGGATGGCCGTGCGGGTAGAGCGTGGCCAGCACCTCGCGCGTCGAGCGCCTGGCGTGGCGGCCGGGGAGAACCGGCGGATCCTCGCGCGCCGGTCCGCCGCCTCCGTCGCGATCGGCGGGGTCCGCGGCCTCACCGGCGAGGAGGATGAGCGGCAGCGAGGGGTCGACCGGGAGCGCCGCGACCTTCTCGGCGGCCGCGACCTGGACGCCGTCGGCGGGGTTCAGGCCGGCGGCAGCCAGCAGCGCGTCCAGCGACCGGCGGCTCACGTGCTCAGCTCTCGGCGGCTTCCGACGCGGCGAACTCCGGATCGATCCAGACGGCCACCTCCGACTCGAGCTGCTCCAACCAGCGATCGAATCCCTGCGACCGGATCGTCTCGAGGCGGGCGGCCTCGACGGGGCGGCGCTCGCTCGTCTCCAGCAGCTTCACGATGTAGTAGCCGTCGCCGGCGACCTCGATGACGTCGCTCACCTCGTCGGGCTGCTCGAGCCCGAAGACGGCGTCCTCGAGCGTCGGGTCGAGCTCGTAGCGGGCGATCCAGCCCACCTCACCGCCCTCGCGCGCCGTCTCGTGGTCCTCGCTCACGCGGCGCGCCAGGTCGGCGAAGGCATCCGGATCGTCGGCCGCCTCGGCGGCGACCTCCTCAGCCTGCTGCGCGGCGCTCTCCCGCTCCCCGGTCAGCTGGATGACGTGGTAGCCGAACTGGCTGCGCACCGGCTCGCTCAGCTCGCCCGGCTCGAGCTCGGCCAGGGCGGTCGTGAACTCCGCCACGAAACCCGGCGCAGCCGGATCGAACCAGCCCAGGTCGCCACCGCGGACGGCGCTGCCCTGATCGTCGGAGTGCTCCTCGGCGAGCGCGAACCAGTCGGCGTCTGGTGCGGCCAGCTGCGCCCGCACCTGCTCCGCCTCGGCCAGGGCCGCCTGCCACTGCTGCTCGGTGGCCGCGGCCTGGTCGCTCTCCCCGGGAAGTGGCTGGACGAGCACGTGCCGCGCGCGCTGCATGGGTCCCGCGCCGCCGGTACCCGCCGCGATGTAGATCTGAGCGATCCGCCGCTGCGGCTGGGGAGAGACCGCGATCTCGTCCTCGAAATGCGCGCGGAAGGCCTCCTCGAGCAGCTGGTCGCGCAGGTAGTCGCGGAACTGGCCGTCGCCGACTCCCGAGGCGCGCAGGGATTCGATCAGGGGGTCGTTCGGGTGCTCCTCGGCACGTTCCTCGAGGCGGACGAGCGCCCAGCCGTCCTCCACCCGCAGCGGGCCGACCACCTCGCCGTCCTCGACCTCGGCCACCGCCTCCACGTACGGGGCGTACACCTCGCTGTCCGTCTCGACGAGCCCGAGATCGCCGCCGGCCTCCGCCGAGAAGTGGTCGCTCACCTCGCGGGCCACGGCCTCGAACTCCTCGCCGCCCTCGATCCGTTCGCGCGCCGCGGCGGCCTCGGACTCGGCCCGCGCGAAATCCGCCTCGGTCGGCTCGGCCGCCGGGTCGGGCTCCTCGCCGGAGTCGTCCTCGGCGGGAGCGGGCTCGGCGCGGACGAGGATCAGGTTGAGGTGCAGCCGCTCGGGGATCGTCCGGCGCTCGTTCCACTCCGCGTCGACCTCTTCCTCGGCGACCGCGATCCGCAGGTCGCCTGCCCGCCCGCGCAGCACCGCTCCGCGCACCAGCGAGTCGGCGGCCGCCGTTGCGATGCTCGACAGCTCGGACTGGACCGTCTGCATCTCCTGCTGGACCAGCGTGTCGTTGGCGCCGCCGACCACCTGGGACTGCAGGTCCGCGAGCCGCGCGACGCGCTCGGAGGTGAGGATCCGCTCGCGCAGCGCGAGGTCCGCGCGGTCGAAGGTCGTCGCCGCGACCGCCGCCACCGGGCGGAGCTGGCCGTCGTAGTAGCGCGTCCAGAGGGTCGCGCCGAAGATGCCGATCGCGAGCGCGATGGCGATCGCGAACCCAGCCACCACCAGCCGCTGGGTGCGCAGCTCGTCCTGCCACCGCGGACGATGCCTGCGGTCGAGGACGGGTCGGTTACGGAATGACATGCTCGGCGGTCGGCCTCCGGGCAGCGGCGCACGCGGCGCACAGGCGTCGGTCGGGCGGCGGGCCGCCCATCCTATCCGATACCGTCGCCACGCTCCGGCGTCGCTCTCAGCCGCGGCGCCTGCGCCGGACGGCGTCCCAGGTCGCCTGCAGCCGCAGCCGGACGACGAGGACGAGCGCCTCACGCACGATGCCGGCGCTCATCTTCGAGCTGCCGGCGACCCGCTCGCGGAACACGATCGGGACCTGAACGATCCGGGCGCCGCGGCGGTGCGCCCACCAGGTCGTCTCCACCTGGAAGCCGTAGCCGCTGGCGTGTGCCTCTCGCAGGCGGATCGACTCCAGGAGCTCGCGCCGCCAGGCCTTGAACCCGCCGGTCAGGTCGCGGTACGGCAGCAGCAGCACCGTCCGGGCGAACAGCGTGCCGGCGCGGCTGATGAGGCGCCGCCGCCACGGCCAGCCCACCGTCCCGCCCCCGTCCATGTAGCGCGTGCCGAGCGCGAGGTCGGCGTCGCGCATCAGCGGCGCGAGCAGGCGCGGCAGGTCCCGCGGGTCGTGGCTGAAGTCGGCGTCCATCTGCACCACGGCGACCGCGTCGGGGCGCTCCAGGACCCAGCGGAAGCCGTCGCGATACGCGGCGCCGAGCCCCGCCTTCCCGGGCCGGTGCAGGACGCGGATCCGGTCCTCGCGCGCCGCCAGCGTGTCGGCCAGCTCGCCGGTCCCGTCCGGGGAGCGGTCGTCGACGATGAGCAGCCGGCCCTGCGGCAGCGAGCCGAGGATGGCCGCTGCCATCGGCTCCAGGTTCTCGCGCTCGTTGTAGGTCGGCAGCACCACCCACACCGCCCGCCCCGCCGCCAGGCCGACGGCGGGCAGCGCTTCCGCGGCGCCGACGACGTCGGTCTCGCGGGCGCCCGTCGGATCAGCGCCCGACGCCGACATAGGCGAGTCCGGATCCCTCCACCCGGGAGCGGTCGAGCACGTTCCGTCCGTCGACCACCAGCTCCAGGCCGGGGATGGCGCCGAAGTCGAACTGGCGGTAGGCATCGTGCGCCGCCTGCAGCACCGCCACCCGCACGGGCTCCGGGCGGTCGAGGCTGTAGGGCACGAATCCGCGCGCCCGAAGGTGCTCCGCGTCGAAGAACGGATCGTGGGCGTAGACCGTGGCGCCCGCGGCGGCGAGCTCGTCTCGCAGCCGGAACGCGCTGCTGAACGCGTCCTCCCGGACGTCGCCGCGGTAGGCGACCCCCATCACCAGCGCGCCGCGCCCCTCGAGCGGGCCGAGCCGCTCCTCGATGCGGTCTACCGTCCAGCCGGCCATCTGCTCGTTGATCTCGCGCGCCAGCGGCGGGATGCGCAGGTCCGGCTCCCCGTTGAACAGGAAGTGTGGGTAGACCGGGATGCAGTGGCCGCCGACCCCGACCCCCGGCTGGTGGATGTGGCTGTACGGCTGCGAGTTGGCGGCGCCGATCACCTCGGCCACGTCGATCGAGCGGGCCGCGGCGTAGCGCGCCAGCTCGTTCGCGTAGGCGATGTTCACGTCGCGGTAGGTCGTCTCGGCCAGCTTCGTCATCTCCGCCGTCTCGGCGTTCGAGACCGCCCACACCTCCGTGCCCTCCTCGAGCACGGACCGATAGAACTCGACCGCCCGCCGCGTCGCCTCGGCGCTCGTTCCGCCGACGATCTTCGGGTAGCGCCGCAGGTCGAGCAGCACCCGCCCGACGAGCACGCGCTCGGGGCTGAAGGCGAGGAAGAGGTCGCGGTCGAGGCGCAGCCCGCTGCCCGCCTCGAGCATCGGTCCGAAGCGGCGGCGGGTCGTGCCGACCGGCAGCGTCGTCTCGTAGACGACCAGCGTCCCCGGTCGGAGCCCCCGCGCGATGTCGCGCGTGGCGGCGTCGATCGGAGCGAACTCGATCTCACGCTGCCCGTCGACGACGACCGGCACGATGACGACCACGGCGTCGGCGGCGGCCACGCCCTCGGCGTCCTCCGTCGTCGCCCGCAGCCGGCCGGCGGCCACCAGCTCCGGCACGCGTTCGACGAGCGCCGGCTCGTCGTCGTGCGGGCTCTCGCCACGGTTGATGGCCTCGACGATCCACGCGGCGACGTCGCAGCCGATCACCTCGTGGCCGCGGCTGGCGTACTGGACCGCCAGCGGCAGCCCGATGTGGCCGAGCCCGACGACGGCGATCCTCACGCGAGCGCCTCGGCCAGCTCCGCCCCCGACAGCGCGATGCCGCGCTCAGCCGACTCGACCATCTTCGTCGCCAACAGCAGCGCGACGAGCGCGTCGTGCGGGTCGACCGGCGGGCGGCCACCGGCTCGGGCGGCGCCCGCGAACTCGGCGAGCTCGACGGCAAGCGGCTCCGCGCGGGCGACCGGCAGCCTCCGCATCTCGCCCTCGCTCACGGCGGCGACGCGCGGCGCGCCGGCTTCGGCAGCGCCGTCATCGAACACCTCGACCGCCGCCGGGTTGGCGAAGAAGACGAGGTCCTGGCGCAGGTAGTCGACGGTGAACATGCCGCGCTCGCCGGTGACCGACAGCGTGCGGTGCTTCGTCGGCGTCAGCCAGTTGATGTCGAGCAGCGCCAGCACCCCGTTCTCGAACTTGAGCGTCCCGACGAACAGGTCCTCGTGGTCGGTGTGGATCCGGCGTTCCGTCTCGGCGAACAGCCGCACCGGGTCGCAGCCGAGCAGGTAGCGGGCGATGTCGATGTCGTGGGTGGCCAGGTCGACCACCACGCCGACGTCGCGGATGCGCGCCGGGAACGGCCCGAGCCGCGTCGCCTTCAGCGCGAAGAGTCGCCCCAGCTCTCCCTCCGCGAGCCGGCGGCGGAGCTCGCGGACGGCCGGGTTGAAGCGCTCGATGTGGCCGACGGTCAGCAGCCGGCCGGCGTCGCGGGCGGCCGCGATCATCTCCTCGGCCTCGCCGCGGTCGGCCGCGATGGGCTTCTCGACCAGGACGTGCGCGCCGGCCGCGAGCGCAGCGAGCGCCGTGACGCGGTGCAGCGAGGTGGGCGCCACGATGCTGACCAGGTCGAGCGCCTCCTCGGCCAACATCCTCTCGGCGTGGCGGTAGCCGCGCGCCGGCCGGCCGTCGGTGGCCCGCTCCAGCGCACCGGGATCGGGATCGGCCACCGCCACCAGGTCGACGTCGGGCAGAAGCTCGTCGTAGACGCGCACGTGGTTGCGCCCCATCATCCCGGCGCCGACCACGCCGGCGCGCAGGCGGCGCCCGTCGCGCGCGGAGCTCACCGGCTCGCCGCCTCGGCCACGAGCGGCCCGAGCTCGGCGGCCGTTTCGTTGACGGCGGCGATCACCGTCGCCACGTCGGCGTCGCTGAGCCCGGGGTGGACCGGGATCGAGAGCACCTCGGCGGTGAGCCGCTCGGTGACCGCAAAGGACCGACCGCCGTAGCCGAGAGCCAGGTAGGGCTTCTGGCGATGGACCGGGACCGGATAGTAGATCGCGCTGCCGACGCCGCGTTCCGCGAGCCGGGCCGCGAACTCGTCCCGCCGATTCACCCGGATCGTGTACTGGTGGAACACGTGGCTGGCGCCGGGACGCACGCGGGGCGTCACGACGCCGCGCAGCTCGCGGCCGTAGCGGCCCGCGACCTCGATCCGCCGGCGGTTGAAGCCGGGCAGCCGGTCGAGCTGGGCCAGCCCGATCGACGCGTGGAGGTCGGTCATGCGGAAGTTGTAGCCGACCATCTCGTGGTGGTAGCGCACGCGCATGCCGTGCTCGCGCAGCAGGCGGGCGCGATCGGCCAGCCCGGCATCGGCGGTGGTGATCATGCCGCCCTCGCCGGTCGTCATGTTCTTCGTCGGGTAGAAGCTGAAGGCAGCCGCGCCGCCCCACGCCCCGGAGCGCCGCCCGGCGACCTCGGCGCCGTGGCTCTGAGCGGCGTCCTCGATGAGCGCCAGGCCGTGCCGGGAGGCGATCTGGTCGAGGGACGGGAGGTCTGCCGGGTGGCCGTACAGGCTCACCGGCAGGATCGCCCGCGTGCGCTGGGTGATGGCGGCCGCGACCTGGTCGACATCGATCGTGAAGTCGTCCTCGCGGATGTCGACGAAGACCGGCCGCGCCCCCGCGTAGAGGATCGCATTCGCGCTGGCGATGAAGGTGAACGGCACGGTGATCACCTCGTCGCCGGGGCCGATGCCGGCCGCCAGCAGGGAGAGGTGCAGCGCGGTCGTGCCCGAGCTGGTCGCCACCGCGTGCGGCACGCCGACGTACTCGGCGAACCTGCGCTCGAGCTCGGCCACGCGAGGCCCCTGCGCCAGCATGCCGGACTCCATCGCGTTCCAGACGAGGCGCTTC
>DATADA010000121.1:0-8357 GCA_036258775.1 Candidatus Limnocylindria bacterium
GCAATGCTCAAGGAGCGGCTCGCCAGGGCATCGGACTCCACGAGCGCCGACTAGTAGCGGCGCCGGCGGGCCCGGCGCCATGGAGGGTCAGATAGGTGCACTCGAGCATGATCGGCAAGGTCGAGAAGGCGATGCGCTACGCCCACGAGCCGGACCGCGTGAACCTCCGCCGCTTCGAGGCGCAGTTCGCCGGGGACAACGGCACGCACCTCGTCTCACTCGACGCCGACCGGTGGCGATGCGATTGTCACCTCTTCGCCGCCGCGGGTGGCTGCACGCACACCCTCGCGCTGCAGAAGATGCTCGATCCGATGCTGACCGACGCCGCCCGGGAGACACCGCTCTACGGGCGGGCCGACGCCCGGGAGGAGATCGCCGCCGGGCGCTGATCCGCGTCCGGGCCTTGGGCGCGGCGCGTCCCCGGGCGATGCTACGATCGGCGTAACCGAAGAACGCGTCGGGTGCCGCCCCCGAAAGGCGGGCGGGTGAATGGCGAAGCCGGTGAGACGCCGGCGCTGTCCCGCAACTGTATCCGTGCCGCGGCACGACGCCGCGCGCCCGGGAGCCAGGTCGACCAGCCCGCTCGCGATGTCAACCCCTCGTGTGAAAGGGAACGGCATCGGCATGGCAATCCCTCACGGCCGCGGGCCATCGGCCACCTCGCTCGGCCTCCTCCTCCTCGTGCTCCCGCTCCTCGTGCTCGCCGGCTGCCTCCCGGCCGGCGGGCGAGGGTCGGCCGCGTCAGGCCCGACCGGCCGGACCGATCCATCGCCGTCGCCGGAGGGACCGCTCGTCGTGACCGACGACGCGGGCCGTTCGGTGACGGTCGCCGGCCCGCCGTCGCGGATCGTCAGCCTCGCCCCGTCGAACACCGAGATCGTCTGCGCGCTCGGCGCCTGCGACCGCCTGGTCGGCGTGACCGACGCGGACGACTACCCGCCGGAAGTGACCGAGCTCGACAGGGTGGTGGTCCAGACGTCCGTGGACATCGAGGCGGTCGTCGCCGCCGAGCCGGACCTCGTGCTTGCGGCCGGAAACGAGCTCACGCCGAGCGAGGCGATCGAGCAGCTCGAGCGCCTGGGGCTCACCGTCGTGGTCCTCTATCCGCAGACTCTCGACGAGCTCCACGCGAACATCGAGCTCGTCGGCGCGGTGATCGGCGAGGGCGGCGCGGCGGCGGGCCTGGTCGCCGACCTGGAGGAGCGGACCGCGGCGGTCGTCGACGCGGTCGCCGGGGCCGGCCGGCCGCGCACGTACTACGAGGTCTTCTATTCCGACGCGGCCATCTATACCGCGGGCGAGGGGTCGTTCATCGCCGAGCTGATCAGCCTGGCCGGCGGGGAACCGGTCACCGGTGACGCCCAGGGCGTGATCGACACCGAGCGGATCATTGCCGCCGATCCCGAGCTGATCCTGCTCGGCGCCGCGAGCTACGACCCGGCGCTCGCCGACGCGGAGGGCGCTCTCGCTGCCGTGTCGGCCCGTCCGGGCTGGGGTCAGCTCAGCGCGGTGCGCGCCGGGCGCGTGGTGCCGTACCTCGAGGATGTCGTCACGACCAGGCCCGGACCTCGCATCGTGGACGGCCTCGAGGCGCTGGCCCGCGCCATCCATCCCGACCGGTTCGGCGACTAGCCGCCGAGCGATGCGAGCCACCGTCACCGCCCGCCCCCTCGTCACCGGTCCGACGCCGGGCCGCGCCGCCGTCGTCCTCGCGGGCGGCGGCCTCATGGTGCTCGCGGCCGGCGCGCTGGCGCTCGCGCTCGGGACTGTCGGCATCGGCCCGCTCGACGCGCTCGGCATCGTCGGCCGGCGCATCGGGCTGCCGGTCGACGGCGCGTGGGCGCCGTCCACCGAGACGATCGTCTGGGAGATCAGGCTGCCGCGCGTGCTGACCGGCATGGTCGTCGGCGCGGGGCTCGGCGCTTCCGGCGCCGTCTTCCAGGCGCTCTTCCGCAATCCGATGGCCGACCCGTACATCATCGGGACCGCCTCCGGCGCGTCGCTCGGCGCAGTGGGCGCGCTGGTGCTGCCGACGCTGGCGCCGGCGCTCGCGGCCGCGGGTGGCGGGCCGCTCGGCACCGGGCTCGTCCAGGCGTCCGCCTTCGCAGGCGCGCTGGCGACGGTCGGACTGGTCTACGCGCTCGCCCGGTCGGGGAGCGGCGTGCCGGTCGTCACGCTGCTGCTGACCGGCTACGCCGTCTCGGCGGTGCTCGCGGCCATCGTCGCGCTGCTCATCTTCCTCTCGGGACGGGCGCTGGCCGCGGTCGTGGCGTGGATCATGGGCTCGCTGGCGGGCGCCTCGTGGGGCGAGCTGGGCCTCGCCGGGGCGCTCGTCACGGCCGCCGTCGTCCTGCTCCTGCTCCGCTGGCGCCGCCTGAACCTGCTGCTGCTCGGGGAGTCGCAGGCGGCCCACCTGGGTCTCGGCGTCGAGCGTGAGAAGCTGGTCCTCACCATGCTGGCCGCCCTCGCCACGAGCGCCGCGGTGGCGGTGGCGGGGACGATCGGGTTCGTCGGCCTGGTCGCCCCGCACCTCGTCCGCCTGGCGGTCGGACCGGATCACCGCCTGCTGCTGCCGGCCAGCGCGCTGCTCGGCGCGGCGCTGCTGACTCTGGCCGATGCCGGGGCACGTCTCGCGGGCGGTATCCCGGTCGGGGTGGTGACCGCGCTCATCGGCGCGCCGTTCTTCCTGTGGCTGCTTCGACGCTCGAGCGCGGTACGCCCGCGGGCCGAGCCATGAGCGCGGCGATCCGCGCCGACGGGCTGCGCTTCGCCTTTCCGGCCGGATCACCCGCGCGCTCGGTCCTGCGCGGCGTGGACCTGGCGCTCGATCGCGGCGAGCTCGTGGCGCTGGTCGGGCCGAACGGCAGCGGGAAGACGACGCTCCTGCGCCTGCTCACCGGGCTGCTGCGCCCGGACGCCGGCCGCATCTCCATCTTCGGTCGGCCGCTCGAGCGCTGGTCGCGGGCCGAGCTGGCGCGCCGGGTCGCGGTCCTCCCCCAGTCGCTCGAGCTGCCGCCGGGCTTCCGTGTCGCGGAGCTGGTCGAGATGGCGCGCGCCCCGCACGCGCGCCGGCTGTTCGGCGCCACGCCGGAGGACCGCGACGCCGTCGAACGGGCGCTGCTCGAGGCCGATGCGACCGCTCTCGCAGACCGGCGCGCTGGAGCGTTGTCGGGCGGCGAGCGCCAGCGGGTCCTCGTCGCCATGTCGCTCGCACAGGAGCCTGACCTGCTCCTGCTCGACGAGCCGACCATCCACCTCGACCTGGCGCACGCCGTCGGGGTGCTGCGCGCCGTCGAGGCGCTGCGCTCCCGCCGCGGCGTGGCCGTGCTCGCCGTCGTCCACGACCTCGCGCTCGCGTCGACGTTCGCGGCCCGCGTGGCCGTCCTCCACGAGGGCCGGATCGTGGCCGACGGTCCTCCGCAGCGCGTCCTGCTGCCGTCGCTGATCGGCCGCGTGTTCGGGGTGTCCGTCGAGGAGGCGACCACCCGCGACGGCCGCCGCGTGCTCGTCCCGCTGGTCGCCGGCGGGGCGCTCCCCCGCCCCGTCGCGGTGGGGGACGAGTGAACCTTTCGGAGCGCGCCCGCCTATATCCGTAAAGCGACCGCGAGGAGGCTGGCTCGGACCTGCCCGCGGCAACGCGCGGGGCTGTCTGCTCCGCCGCGCGCCGGTTCCCGGACCGCACCGCCTCGTTTCGCCCACCCGGGGAGGAGACCACGACCCGCACGTGAGCACGCACGAGGAGGTGAGCGCTCATATAATCCCCAGCCCGTCGGCGCCCGCGCACCTTCCATCAGCCGCGCGCGCCCTTCGTAACCCGCCTTTCAGTGGAGGGAGTTCATGAGACGGACCAGGTGGAACGCAATGGCGTTCCTCTTCAGCGGGGCGCTGGTCCTGGCCGCGTGCGGCCAGCAGGGTGCCACGCCGACGCCCGAGGGCACGCCCACGGGCACCGGACCGGCGGAGACCGGGGCCGCCGGCGACGCGCCGAGCGGACAGATCCGGATGATCGTCGACGGCCAGATCACGACCCTCGGCAACGCGGCCGGCGACGTCCCGACGGCGGAGGCGTCGCAGTTCTACTTCAACGCGCTCTACCAGTACAACGAGAGCCTCGAGCCCATCCCGGACCTCGCCGAGGAGGAGTGCGAGATCAGCGAGGACGCGCTCACCTACACCTGCACGCTGCGCGAGGGTGTCCTCTTCCACAACGGCGAGGAGCTGACGGCCGACGACGTCGCCTTCACCTACCAGATCGCGCAGAGCGAGAACTGCCGCTTCAACCCGTCGCTGTGCCTCGCGCCGTTCCTCGAGAACGTCGAGGCGGTCGACGACCGGACCGTCGAGTTCACGCTCATCGAGCCGTACGCGCCGTTCAACACGGTGATCCTGCCCGGCATCTACGCGGACAACCGCGCGCTGATCGAGCAGCAGTACGACGAGTTCGCCGGTGCCGCCGAGGGCGTCGACCCGGCTGAAGCCCAGGCCGGGCTGGATGCGCTGGCCGAGGCGACCGGCGCCGAGGAGCCCGATCCGGCCGCGTGCGAGGAGGCCCTCGCGCCGGTCGAAGGGGTGCTCGAGACGGCGCAGGTGGCGCTGCCCGACCGCAACGCCTACCAGACCGAGGACGGCCAGTTCGATCCGTGCGCCTACGGTGGGGCGCTGACCCCGCTCGTCGAGAGCCTGATCGCCTCGCTCGAGGCCGAGGGCATCGACGCGATCGCGGCCGCCTACCCGCTCCTGCCGTTCAACCAGGAGCCGATGGGCACCGGCCCGTGGATGTGCGAGCCCGGCTGCTTCTCGCCCGGCGAGAGCCTGACGGCGACGGCCTTCGAGGATTACTTCGACGGCCCGCCGGCGACGGCCGAGATCGTGATGCCGATCATCACCGACGAGACGGCGGGCGTGACCGCTCTGCAGTCGGGTGAGGTCGACTGGAAGTACTCGCTCACGGGCGACTCGTTCCAGGCCATCCAGGACGACGAGAACCTCAAGTTCGCGGAGTACCCGGACTTCGGCTACTACGCGCTCCAGTTCAACCTGCGCCCGGATCGGCTCTTCGCCGACGTCAACCTGCGCAAGGCCGTCCAGCTCTGCGTCGACAAGGCGCGGACGACGGAGGTCGCCACCAACGGCCAGGGCATCCCGGTCGAGGGCGACATCCCGCCCGCCTCTTGGGCGTACGTCGAGCTGCCGACCGTCGAGCGCAACGTGGACGAGGCGAAGGCGCTCATCGAGGAGTCCGGCTGGACGCTCGGTGAGGACGACGTGTACGCCAAGGATGGCCAGCGCCTCAGCACGAAGGTGTACGTGCGCGCCGGGCGACCGGACCGCATCAGCTTCATGCAGCTGACCGCCGACCAGGTGGCGGAGTGCGGCATCGAGTTCGAGGTCGTCGAGGCGGACTTCGCCACGGTGCTCGTCCCGATGCTGAGCTTCCCGCACATCGCGCCGGGTGACCAGCAGCCGTTCGACGCCTACTTCGGTGGGTGGAGCACGGGCTACGATCCCGATCCGTTCAGCCTCTGGCACTCCAGCCAGTGCACGAGCGAGGAGAACCCCGACCTCTTCAACTACATCTGCTTCCAGAACGAGGAGGCGGATGCGCTGATCGAGGAGGGCCTCGCCGCGACCTCGCAGGAGGAGCGGGCCGAGATCTACGCGCAGTTCGAGGAGATCATCTACGAGGAGCAGCCGTACTTCTTCGCGTGGTCGGACATCGCCCGCGAGGGCCTGAACGCGAACCTCGAGTCGACCGAGGGCGAGCTGAACCTCGAGACGCCGCAGTGGCACTGGCAGCTCGACAGGCTGCGGGTGCAGGAGTAGGCACCGGCCTCGCCTGACCACGGCGAACAACCGAAGAAAGACGCCGGCGGCGCCCTCCGGGGCGACGCCGGCGGCCTCCCTCCCTAGCGGTTCACGGCACAGACGCTATATGCTTTCGGTTCCACCCCGCGATCACTCGCCCGGGTCGCACAGAAACGAGGGTGAGAGAGCATGGCCACGTACGTTCTTCGCCGCACTCTCCAGGCGATCCCGATCCTCTTCGGCGTGGCGATCATCAGCTTCGCCATCGTGCAGCTCGCTCCCGGAAGCCCGATCGACCGCTTCCGCAACCCGAACGTTCGGCCCGAGGTCCTCCAGAACCTGATCCGCCTCTACGGCCTCGACCAGCCGTGGTGGGACCAGCTCATCAAGTGGCTGTCGACCTTCCCCCAGGTCTGGCGCGAGGACGCGTGGGGCCACAGCCTGTTCTTCTACCGGCCGGTTCGCGACATCATCCTCGAGCGGATCCCGGCCACCCTGCTGCTGGGCGGCACGGCGCTGCTGGTCACGATCGTGGTCGCGATTCCGATCGGCATCCTCGCCGCCGTGAAGCAGTACTCGATCGCCGACAAGATCATCACCACCTTCGCCACCATCGGCTACGCGATCCCGTCGTTCCTGCTCGGCATCTACCTGCTCGTCCTCGGGGCCGGGATCCTCGGCATCTTCCCGTCGTTCGGGATGCGGACCGGTGGCGCCGGCGGAGGGGACCCGCTCGACGTGGCGTGGCACATGGTGCTGCCCGTCTCGTCGCTCGCAATCCAGCAGATCGCCGGCTGGTCGCGCTACGTGCGGGCCAAGATGCTGGAGGTTCTGCAGCAGGACTACGTGCGCACGGCGCGGGCGAAGGGCCTCGCCTCCAACCGCGTCACCTACAAGCACGCACTGCGCAATGCCCTCATCCCGGTGATCACGCTCTTCGGGCTGACGCTGCCGGGGCTCCTCTCGGGCGCGGTCATCACCGAGACCATCTTCAGCTGGCCGGGGCTCGGCCAGCTCGGCGTCCAGGCGGTCGAGACGCGCGACTACCCGCTCGTCCTCGCCTTCGTCATGGTGGGAGCCTTCGGCGTCGTGGTGGGCAACCTGCTTGCAGACGTGCTGTACGGGCTCGCCGACCCGCGCATCAAGTACTGAAGCCATGGCCGACCGCATCGACGCACTCGAGATCGACGACATCGCGCGGCAGCGCCGCGAGGAGGCCGACAGCCTCGCCGAGGACGTCGATCGCACCCCGGTACGAACCTACTGGCAGCTCGTCCGACGCCGGTTCAGGCAGCACCGGATGGCGGTCATCGCCCTCTTCGTGCTCGCCATCCTGGCGAGCTACGCCATCCTCGTGCCGCTCATCACCGGCGACGCGTACGCGGATCCGGACATCTTCAAGCCGGACGCCCCGCCCGAGATCTTCAACGAGGAGGGCGAGTTCACCTTCGCGATCCTCGGCTACAACGAGATCGGCATCAACCTCTTCGCCCGCCTGGCGAAGGCGATCCAGACCTCGCTGACGATCGCGCTGGCAGCGGTCGTCATCATCCTCACCATCGGCATCCTGGTCGGCTCGATCGCCGGCTACTTCGGCGGCTGGATCGACAACCTGCTGATGCGCCTCGTCGACATCATGCTGTCGATGCCGGCGCTCTTCATCATCCTCATGCTCGTCTCCTTCTTCGGCGGAGGGAGCATGGGGATCGTCATCTTCGCCATCGCCTTCACCGGCTGGACGACGGCGGCGCGGCTCGTGCGCGCGGAGTTCCTCTCCCTACGGGAGGTCGACTACGTGCAGGCCGCGCGGGCGCTGGGCGCCGGGCCGCAGCGGATCATCCTGCGCCACATGCTCCCGCCCGCCATGGCGCCCGTCGTCGTGGCCGCCACGCTCGGCATCGCCGACTCGGTGATCGTCGAGGCCGCCCTCTCGTTCCTCGGCTTCGGGCTGCCGCGCTCCGACGCGAGCCTCGGCACGATGCTGAACGTCGCGCGCGAGTTCTTCTTCACCGACCCGACCAAGGTCGTCTACCCCGGCGTGATGCTGATGCTCATCGTTCTCGCCGCCAGCTTCCTCGGAGACGGGCTGCGCGACGCGCTCGATCCGCGGCAGCGCGTCGAGGCGAAGTGATGCTGAGGACCCGGGCGAGAGCACGTACCGAGCGCGCCACCGGCGACGGAACGGGGCCGCTCCTCCAGCTCCAGGGAGTCAAGACCCACTTCTTCACGGCCGACGGCGTGGTGAAGGCCGTCGACGACGTCAGCTTCGAGATCGGCCACGGGCAGACGCTCGGCGTGGTGGGGGAGTCCGGCTGCGGCAAGAGCATCACCAGCCTGTCCGTGATGCGCCTCATCGATCGGCCGGGGCGCATCGTGGACGGCCAGATCCTGCTCAACGGTGACAACATCCTCGCCAAGAGCGACGAGGAGATGCGCGACATCCGGGGCGGGCAGGTGAGCATGATCTTCCAGGAGCCGATGACGAGCCTGAACCCGGTCTTCACCTGCGGCGACCAGATCGCGGAGGCGGTCCAGCAGCACACCAACGTCGC
>DATADA010000122.1:0-2393 GCA_036258775.1 Candidatus Limnocylindria bacterium
GAGCCGCGTCTGCGGATGACGGCTTCGATCGGCTCGTCCCGCGTGTCGCTCAGGCGCGGCAGGCGGATGCGGTCGGCGGCATCGGCATCGATTGCTCCGTCGCGCAGGGCGGCGAAGCGCGAGCGCCAGGCGGCCGCGGCCGTGCCGGACTCCAGGCTGCTGGCGGCCTGGGCCTCCTCGATCAGCGGATAGCGGACGTCGCGGGCGGACACGGGCAGCGTCCGGAGGTCCAGCGGCGCGGCAGGCGGGGCAGGCGGTGGGCCATCCGGCGTGGTGCCGAGCGCCACGAGGCAGACGGCCGCCTCGCTGACCCCGTCGGCCCCGACCAGCTCGTTCACAGGGTTGTCCGCAAAGCCGACGACCACGCGCGGCGGCAGATCGCTGCCCCCCGCGAGCGCCAGGAGGTTCGCGATCACCGTGCCGGTGTCCCAGAACGCGTGCCGCCAGGCGCGCGCCTCGTACTTCCACGCGTTCCGCCAGAAGGTGCTCGTCGCAACGATCAGCGCCGGCGCACGCGCCACGGACGGCTCACCGCCGGTCGCCTCCACGAGCCTCGCGCGGTGGTCCCCAGCCCGCAGGCGACGCAGCGCGTTGTCGTGGGCGCCGAAGTGGTAGACACCCGCCGGCAGGTCCGGCAGCTCACGGCAGACGAGGTACAGCTCGACGTGATAGAGCGCGCCCGTCGTGCCGGCCGCGCGAAAGGCGATCTCGCCTCCGCCGGCGAGGCGTCGGACGCGCGTGATGCCGTTCGACAGGATGCACAGACGCGCCACGTCTTCGAGGGACGGGATCCGCTCGGCGCCGGATTGGACGGCGAGCAGCTCGCGGAGCGAGCGAAGGGCCGGCTTCCTGCTCGGCTCGATGCTGAGCGGCAGCGGCATCGGCTCGAGGTCCCGGTAGACCTTGAACGGTAGCGGCTGGTTGACCCAGTCGAGCCGATGACGGCTGCCCGCGACCCGCGCCGGCGAGTGTTTGGTCGCCTCGTGGTAGCGAAGCACGGCTAGGCGGGGGCGCCGTCCCGGGGCTGCCAGCCGAGCGGCGCCCGACCCTCGCGCCCGCAACGGTCGCCTTCTTCCGCCGGCCGGACCATCAGCACTACCCTACCCGCCTACTCGTCCCCACAGGAGGAGAGGCCGTGAGCGGAGAGATCGTCTACTTCCAGCTCGACGTCGCCGACGCGTCGCGGGCGCGCGAGTTCTACGGGCCGCTGTTCGGGTGGGAGTTCGACGAGGGCAACGCCGAGGAGGGGTTCCAGATCGGAAAGGAGGGCCTGCCGGGCGGCGTCTATGGTCGCGCGCCTGAGACGCTGCTGCGCGTGTATATCGACGTTCCGGACATCGACGCGGCCGTCGAGCGTGTCCGCGAGCTGGACGGCGAGGCGGGAGAGGTCCAGGAGTCGGGGGGCGGCGGGCGGTTCGCCCACTGCCGCGACAACCAGGGAGTGGCGTTCAGCCTCTGGCAGCAGGGGTAGCAACCCCACCGGCTCGGGTCCGGGCCGTGCGCTGCCGCTAGGCAGGCGCTCCATCGCGCGGCTGCCAGCCGAGCAGCTCGAGGCCCGCGTCCAGGCTGAACCAGCGACCGGCGTTGCCGCTCACGCCGTACACGACCCCGAAGCGGACGGATGCCGGCGCCTCGAGCGCCGCGGCGATGAGCGAGGCGCAGTCGGCATGGCTCAGCCACATCGCGCGCATGCGACGGTATCGGTCGTCGACCGAGAGGCCGGGGATGTCCGGCGACTCCGGCGGGCCGGCCGGATCGTAGCTGTCGCCCTCCGAGACCCAGCCGATCCGGAGGCAGATGACGCGCGGGCTCCCGACCCGCTCGGCGTAGTAACGGCCCAGCGCCTCCCCCCAGACCTTGCTTGCCCCGTAGAGCGAGTCCGGCCGGGCAGGCGCGCTGACCGGGAGCAGCTCCCCCTCCGTCTTGTCGGCCCGGTAGATGTCCGGGGCGCCCTCCAGCTCGTACATGCCGACTGCGTGGTTGCTGCTGGCGAACACGACCAGCTCCGTCCCGGCGCGTTGCGCCGCCTCGAGCACGTTCCTGGCGCCGACGAGGTTGGCGGACAGGACCGCGTCCCACGGGCTGTCCACCTCGGCAGACGCGGCGAGATGGACGACCGCGTCGACGCCGGCGAGCGCCGGCGCCAGCGCGTCGTAGTCCGCGACGTCGGCGACATGACTCGGGAAGTCGGACTGCCGCCGTGTCAGGGCGCGCAGCTCGTACCGATCGGCGAGCCGCTCGCGCACGATGCCGCCGATCAGCCCCTCCGCGCCGGTGACGAGCACAATCCGATTCGGCATTGCCGAGCCTCAGCCCGCGACGGGCTCAGGCCGGCGACGCAGCCCCTGGGCGATCGCCTCGACCTCTCGGGCTCCGACGCCGAACCGCCGGAG
>DATADA010000123.1:0-12204 GCA_036258775.1 Candidatus Limnocylindria bacterium
GGCGTGTCGCCGGTCGGCAGGCAGATCCGGAGCGTCGGCCTGGCCGTCAGCCGCTCGACGAGCCGGTCGGCCACGTGCCCGGCCCACGCATCGGGCGGCAGGACCTCCAGGCGATACCTCGGTGATCGGCCCTGTCCGGCCAACGTCGTCGGTGGGCGACGGGCGGTGGAAGGCATCTCATGCGGGTCACTTTGCAATCGTGCGAACGCTATGCTTGCCCATTTCCGCTCAGCCTGTTGCTGTATTCGAGGGTGAATCCGCGTCCCCGTAGCTCAGTGGACAGAGCAGCCGCCTTCTAAGCGGCCGGTCGCAGGTTCGAATCCTGCCGGGGACGCCACAATCGTCCCGGCGCGAGGCGCGGGCACCGGGACGACGACACGCGGACGTGGAGGCAGCATGGAGATGAGCGGCGGTGCTCGTCATCGTGCGCGCGGTTTCGGTCTTGTCTGATCGAGCCGATCGAGGCGCTCGCCGCGCGGTCGCGGGTCGCCCTGCTCATCGAGCGCGCGTCGCGCTGGTGTGGCTCACCGCCGTCGTGACGGCCTGCGGAGGCGCCGGATCGCCGCCGTCGTTCGAGTCCGGTGAGCCGTCGATCTTCCCGCGCCCGACCCAGAGCACGCCGCCGTCCCCCGCGTCGCTGCTGCGGCGCACGCCGGCGCCGTCAGTCGCGGCTGCCTCGCCCGACGAGCCGTCGCCCTCCCCGGTGGCGATCACGAGCCTGTCCAGCCCGCCGCCGCCCGAGCAGCTGCCGCCGTACCGGGTGAGCGTGGTCACCGCGGCGGAGTATCCGGCCGGCTTGGCCGCGGCGCCGGACGGGCGCCTCTTCTACAGCGAGCTGTTCCGCGGGCGGGTGCGCGTCATCGGCCCCGACGGCGGCGTCGACCCGGTGCCGTGGGCGGACGTCAACGCCGAGTTCGGCATCGAGTGGACGCAGTACCACCACGGTGGGCTGACCGGGATCGCCTTCGATCCGCGCTTCGATGACAACCGCCTCGTGTACGTCGTCACGCAGGTGCCGGACGACGCCGGTTTGCCGAGACGCTCGCTGATCGTGCGGTACCGCGAGCGCGACGGGCGCGGCGTCGAGCCGACCGTTCTGCTCGAGGTGGGCGCGGCGAAGTTCGACAACATCTACAGCCTGGTGTTCGGGCCGGACGGAATGCTGTATGTGCCGTCTGGCCAGAGCCGCGGCCGGCCCGACGGCGCGGATCCGCTCGGCGATCTCTACGACAAGATCCTCCGCCTCGAGCCGGACGGCGACCCGGCCCCGGACAACCCGTACGGGGCCGATGCGCCGTACGCCTGGGCGCGGGGCCTCCGGAACGCGTTCGACGTTGCGTTCGTTCCGGGAACCGGCTTCCTGCTCGCGGGCGACAACGGCGCTGAGGCGCACGACGAGATCAACCTGGTCATGCCCGGACACGACTACGGCTGGCCACGCCACGCCGGGGCGGCGCCCGCGGAGGGGGTGACCCCGCCGCTGTTCGACTACGGCGACTGGCGAGCCGCGCCGACCGGGATCGCGCACTACGGCGCTCGCCTGCTCCCCGGGCTGGAGGGCCGCTTCCTGCTCTGCCACAACCACCCGCCCGGGCTGTTCGCGCTCCGTCTCGACCCCGCCGACCCGGGGCGCCTGCTCTCCATGACGCAGGTCGCCTCCGAGTGCTCGCTCGACGTGGTCGTGGCCGCGGACGGCGCGGTCTACTTCAGCGACGCCAGCGCGATCTATCGGCTCGAGGCGCCGTGACCCGGGCGGCACCGGGCGGTCGCCGCCGGCTCACCAGGAGCGGTGGGCACGCGGGACGCGCACGACGATCGTCGCCCGCTTCTCGTCGGCGGTCTCGCCCCGGCGCGTCGCCCAGGCGTCCAGCGATCTCATCCAGCCGGGCAGCCCCGGCGGCAGGTCGGCATCAGGGATCGCCCGCAGATCCTCGGCAGTCAGCGTCGCTCCGTACCGGTCGGCTGGTTGGGTCACGTCCGGATTGGCGACCGCCGGTCGCAGCTGGTCGAGCGCGGCGTTCCAGTCGGCCAGCATCTCGCGCATCGCCTCCGCCTTCGTGATGGCGCCGCCGCGCGAGGCGGCCTCCGGGTAGGTCGGGTGGCGGATGCGCCGGCAGGCCAGCGCGCTCACCGCGCCGGCCGGCGTGGCGGCCCACGTCGCGAACGCCTCCTCCGCCAGCGTGCCGAGGGCGACGACCGCCTCGAGCCGCCCCCCGGCGGCGAGCGCGTCCAGCCAGCGGTTGCGGTACGCGGCGATGACGGGGTCGTCGCGGTGGCGGTTCCCGCCGTGCTGGCCGTAGACGCTGTAGACGAACGCGTTGATCAGGACGTAGCTCCTCGTGATCCCCAGCCTCGCCAGGAACCCCTGGAGCCGCTGGCCGGCCTCGCCCACGAGGATGCGTCGCACGATCGCCTCGTGCGTGCCGGGGTCCTGGCCGATGACGAGCACGCGGGCGGTCCCGTCGAGCCGTCCGCGGTGGAAGATCGGACCCCATTCGGTGCGGAAGTCGGCCGGCGGGTAGACGTCGGCACCGGGGCACTCGGCCACCAGCGTTGCCCATGGCTCGTCCACGTAACCGCGGTCGAAGGAGGGTTGCGCGCGCTCCATCGGCTCAGTATGCGGCCCGGTTCGTGCCGTCGACGGCCGCCTCGAGGAGACCGACCGCTCGGGCAAGTCCGTCCTCGTGCGCCATGCGCTCGGCCACTCGGCGGGCTGCCGTCCGGTGCGCCGGCTCGTCGGTCAGCCTGCGCAGCCGGTCCACCAGGCGTGCCGGCGTCGCCCTCCGGGCCTGGAGGGCCGATGGGCCGATGCCCAGCTGCCGGACGCGTTCCGCCCAGAAGCGCTGGTCGCCGACCCGCGGGATGACCAGCTGGGGGATCCCGGCTCGGGCGGCGGCATGGGTCGTCCCCGCGCCGCCGTGGTGGACGATCGCCGCGACGTTTGGGAGCAGGGCGCGGTGGTCGAGCGTCCCGACGCGCAGGACCCCGTCGCGCTCCGCCACCGACGGCTCGCCGGCGTCCTGGACGATCACGCGCAGACCGATGCTTCGCGCGGCGTCCACGACGCGGCCGATCAGCCCGTCGCGGTCGTCCGCCATCGAGCCGAAGGTCGCGAGCAGAGGCGGGGCACCCGACGAGAGGAAGCGTTCGACGAAGTCGGGGAGGGATCCGGCCGGCCGGCGGGTGACCCAGGCGCCGGTGAAGTGGACGCTCGGCGGCACGTCAGGTGGCGGTGGGGCGAGGGTCGGCGAGACGGCGACGAGGTGGAGCAACGGCGACCGCGCGCGGAACATCCTCGGCTTCGCATCGGCGCTCGGGCTGCCCGCGCCGCGGAGCGCCGCGGCCAGGGCGCGGTCCTCCACCCGTAACGCGTGGTCGAGCGCGCGCCACAGCACGCGGTTGAGCGGTCCGAGGTGCGGCATGCCGGCCGGCGGAGCGGTGGCGGTCGGCAGCAGCACCGGGTCGAACACCGCCGTCGCGTGACGCAGGCCGCCGTCGGCGACCGCCGCCGCGGCCAGGGCGTGGATGCCGTGCAGGAGCACGAGATCGTGGCCGGCCAGCAACCGGCACAGCGCGGCGTAGTGCTCGGCGGCGTCGCGGAGATGAAAGCGGCGCAGGACGGTCACCTCGGCGAGCGGGGAACGCTGCCGGGCGGCCTCGGCGGCGGTGCGGCGGATCTCGTCGTCCGCGGTGGGTGGACCGGCCGGCTCGAAGCGCGCGCCACTCTGGGCGAAGGCGGCTCGGTGCAGCTCCCACGCGACGGCAGTCACCTCGTGCCCTCGGGCCGTGAGCGCACCGGCCAGAGCGGCGAAGGGCCGCACGTCGCCGAGCGTGCCGACCGTGGCGAGCGCCAATCGCACGACCGGCCGTCAGATGCTGGCGATGTCGCGTGGCGCCATCCGCGGGCCGCGCCGCGGCGGGAAGCGGCCCGACAGCTCGAAGAGCCGCTGCACCCGCCCGCGCTGCCCGCGGTACGGCTCGAGCAGCTCGAACATCCGCGCGTCGCTGCCGCGCGGCTCGCCGGCGAGCAGCCAGCTGACGAGGTGGGGGATGTGATAGTCCCCGACGCTGACCGCATCGGCGTCGCCGAAGGCGACTCGGCGCACCTCCGCGAGCGTCCACGGACCGATGCCGGGCACGAGGCGGAGCATGCGCGCGGCGCCATCCGCGTCGGCCCCGAGGAGCCGCTCCGCGAGGCCGGCGACCCTCCGGATCGCCTCCGCCCGCCGCCGCTCGATCCCGAGCGGATGAAAGGCGTGGTACGGCAGCGCGGCCAGCAGCCGGGGCTCCGGCGGGAGCATGAGGCCAGGGTGCCCGGGGGCCGGCTCTCCATAACGCAGCACGAGCCGCCGCCACGCGAGGAACGCCTCGCTGCCGGTCACCTTCTGCTCGAGGATCGCGGGGACCAGGGCGTCGAAGGGTCGACCGCTCCACGGGAGGCGGACCCCGGGGAAGGTGCGGGCGAGCTCGGCGACCACCGGGTGCCGGGGGATGAGCCGCTCGGGCCGGTCGTCGAGGCCGGCGAGCCGGGCCGCGTGCCCGATCGCTGCCTCGGCGCCGACGCCCCACGCCTCTGCGAAGAGCTCTCCGCCGACGTGCAGGAGCCGCAGGGTGGCGGGTCCGCCCGGCGTCCGTATTCCGAGCAGCACCTCGCGCCGTCCGAACCGGATCGTGGGGTCGCGCTGTCCGTGTCGCAGGGGCGCCAGCGTGCGCACGAGGTCGAAGGCCACGCCGACCGCGAGCCTCGTCCGCGCGGCAGGCGCCGCCGCAGCGGTACGCGCCGCGGCGAACGGGGTGGCCGCGGCGGTCACCGCACCGGCTCCACGGAGAGCTCCAGCGGGGTCATCTGTTCGCCGGCTCGGCGGGAGCGGGCAGACGACTGCGCCCCACCCGGCCGGGTTCGTCGACGAGCGTCAGGGCCGCGCGAACGACGTCATCGAGCCCGACCAGCACGCTCGCGGCCGCCGGGCCCAGGGGCACGAAGCTGTCTGCGGCACGGACGGAGCCCAGGCGTCCCTCGAACGCACGCTCGGCGAGGTCGGCCACGATCGCGTCGGCGACGCCGCCGCCCGTCGCCCGGCACTCGTCGACGACCAGCACCCGTCGTGCGGCAGCGGCGTGCCGGCGCACCGGCTCCAGCGGCAGCGGGTTCAGCCAGCGCAGGTCGAGCACGCGCGCCCGCACGCCGTGGTCCCGCGCCAGGATGCGCTGCGCGCGCAGCGACAGGCGCAGCCCATTCCCGTAGGAGACGAGAAGCAGATCCGGTGCGGCGGCCGCCGCATCGGGCTGGTAGACGCCCACGCGCCCGGGGAGGAGCGCGTCCGGCAGCGCGGGATAGGCGGTCAGCCAGCCATCGTCGCCGTCGGCATGCAGATCGCGCTCATGGTAGAGCGCGATCGGCTCGAGGAAGACGACGACCCGGCCGTGGGCGGCGGCCATCGCGATTGCTCCGCGCAGCATCCGGGCGGCGTCGTCGCCTCGGGCGGGGCAGGCGATCGCGACGCCCGGGATGTCCCGCAGGGCACCGACCGAGTTGTCATTGTGGAAGTGGCCGCCGAACCCCTTCTGATAGGCGAGGCCCGCCACGCGAACGACCATGGGGTTGCGGAACTGCCCGGACGAGAAGAAGGAGAGGGTCGCGGCCTCGCCACGGATCTGGTCGAGCGCGTTGTGGAGATAGGCCAGGTACTGGATCTCGGGCACCGGGAGCAGGCCGATGTGCGCCACCCCCTGTGCCATCCCCAGGATCGACGTCTCGTCGAGCAGCGTGTCGAACACGCGGGCGGCGCCGAACCGCCGCTGGAGCCCGGCCGTGACCCCGTACACGCCGCCCTTGCGTCCGACGTCCTCGCCGAAGACCAGCAGCTCCCGCCGGCGAGCCAGCTCGTCGGCGAGCGCCGCGTTGATCGAGGCGGCCAGCGTCCGGGTTCCCGATCCTTCCTCCGGCAGCGTGCCGCCGAGGGCGCGCCGCCGCTCGTCGACGCCGAGGACCGGGCGCTCCGCGGCGGCCAGCACCGCCTCGCGGTCGTACGGCGCCAGAGGCGCCATGACCGCCTCCCGGGTTTCCAGACGCGGGCGCCGCGTCGCCTCTTCGGCGGCCGCCCGCACGCGGGCCCGCGTGTCGCGCACGAGCGCCCGCAGCCGATCCGGCGATGCGGCGCCGGTGGCGAGCAGCCGCCGGGCGTTGCGGAGCAGCGGGTCGCGAGCCTCGACGGCCTCGATCTCCGGCAACGTCCGATAGCCCTGCTCCGCGTCCGAGCCGGCGTGGCCCCAGAGCCGAACGGTCTTGAGGTGCAGAAAGAGCGGCCGTCGTTCCGTGCGCACGAAGGCGATCGCCTCGGCGACCACCTCCCAGATCTCGTCCACCTCGCCGTCGACGAAGCGGTACGCAAGGTCGGGAAGCGCGTGGAAGCTGTCGGCGACCCAGCCCGCCGGCGTCGGCACGCTGATCCCGGTGTCGTTGTCCTCGCAGACGAAGAGGATCGGCATGGGCAGCCCCAGGCGGGCGCCATAGCGCGCCGTGTTCATGCCCGCGAGTGCGGTGGCGTGGTTCACGCTGGCATCGCCGAACGAGCACGCCACGATGCTGTCCGTCGGCAGGCCGCCGTCGATCCCCAGCCGGCGGGCGCGGCCGAGGGCGAAGGCCAACCCGGTCGCCTTCGGCACGTGGCTGGCGATGGTGCTGGTCTGGGGCGGCACCCAGAGCGGGCGGCTGCCCCAGACCTTGTGCCGGCCCTGTGCGATCGGATCGTCCGAGCTTGCGACGATGCCCAGCAGCGCGTCGAGCATCGGCGTCGCCCCGCTGGCCTGCCGGCCGCGCGCCATCATGAAGCCGCCCGACCGGTAGTGCAGGAAGACGGGGTCGGTGATCCGCAGCTGCGCTCCGAGAACGGCGTTGTTCTCGTGCCCCGCGCTCGCGATCGTGTAGAAGCTGCGGTCCGTCTTCTTCAGCTCGCGCGCCGCGACGTCGACCTGCCGGGACGTGAGCTGGTCCTCGAACAGCTCCAGCGCTCGGCCGGCGGTGAGCGCCGTGCCGGGCGCCAGCGGCTCCCCTGGAGCGAGGACCGTGGCCGCCGGCCGCGCCGATGACAGCAGCCCATCGAGGGCGGCCTCGGTAACGGCGACACGATCCCAGCTCATCGATGGAGGGGTGCTCGGCTCAGGCGGGTGGCGGGCGGGCTCCAATCATAGGGCGGCTCCCCCTTCTACAGGCGCTCGACCAGACGCCGCGGGAAGTCACCTCCCCCGGTGCACGCGGCCGCGACCGCCACGGTCATCAGCTGGAAGCCGATGGCCGCGAGGGTGGCGAGGATCGGGCGGAGCCGGATGGGACGCTTGGGCACGGCGTGTCTCCTGCTGCGGGTGCGCCACGAAGCTGACCGATGACGCAAACCGTATATAACCTGAGCCGGGCTTACCGCCCGATTACCGCGGGCTTACCGGCGGATGGTTGTGCGCCCTGCTGCAAGCCGCCTCGCCTTCCGAACGAGCGAGCGGCAGCGTGGCCCGGCCGCAACAGTGTCGCCTGGCGCGCTCTCGCCAGCGCGCTGCCGGCGCCCTATGCTTCGGCGCGACCCCACCCACGGAGCGCCCGATGTCCGCCCCGCCCTTCGAGCTGAGCGCCGCGCCTTCCACGCGCAGCGGCGGCGGACCCTGGAGCGCGGTCGTCGTCGGGCTCACGGCGCTCCTCGCCGTCGGCATCGGCGGGGTGCTGGCCAGCTTCCTCATCTCGAGCCGCGACGGCCCCGGGGCGCTGGCGATGGCCGATTCCATCCCGGCCGACGCGGCGTACGTGCTCGAGCTGCGGCTCGACCTGCCCGGGGGGCAGTCGGAGGCGCTGGAGCAGCTCCTCGCTCGATTCCCGGCCGAGGCCTCGGACGCCGTCGCCGACGAGAACCTCGAGCGCTGGATCGACGAGCAGCTCGAGCAGCAGGGGATCGAGTATCGCTTCGCCACGGACGTGAAGCCGTGGTTCGACGGTCGCGTGACGTTCGCCGTCCTCGACATGCCGTCCATGGCGCCGGATCTCGACCCCTCCGCAGCACCTCAGATCCCCGCCGTCGCCGTCCTCATCGGCGCGCGCGATCCCGATGCCGCCAGGGACCTCTCGGACCGGCTGCGCGCGGACGCCGAGGAGCAGGGGGTCGGCTTCCGCTCGGAGACGTACGAGGGCGTCGAGATCTTGAGCCAGGCCGAGCGCGATCCGGCCTCCGGCATCGCCTTCGCCTGGGCGATCGATGCCGATCGGGTCGTCCTCGGCACCGATGCCGCGGACGTCAAGGAGGTGCTCGACGTTGCCGCGGGCAGGGCGGAGGGAATCGGCGCGGCCGAGGGGTACGACCGCGTGGCGGCCGCGCTCCCCGCCGATGCGGCCGCCTCCGTCCTCATGAACACGCCGGCGTTCTTCGCGGCCCTGGTCGAAGACTGGCGCGGCGTCCCGGAGCTGGAGCCCGTCGCGGACCTCTACGAACGCATCGGCACCGCGACCGGCCTCATGGGCGGCACCCTCCGGATCGAGCCGGACGGGGCCCGGGTGGAGAGCGCGGCGCTGTTCTCCGGTGAGCTGCCGGTCCCCGGCAACGAGGAGCGCGGTCTCGACGCCCGGGTCCCCGGCGACGCCATCTTCTTCGCCGACTGGAGTGGGTTCGGCGAGCTGCTCGCCTGGTACATCACTGCCCTCAAGGACGCGATGCCGGACGCCTCGACGAGCCCCGAGCTCAACCGGGAGACGATCGCGGACGTCGAGGCTGCGATCGGCGGGGATCTCGAGAGCTTCGTGTCGTGGATCGACGCCGTCGCGATCGTCGCCGGCTGGGACGGCAGCCAGCCGTACGGCGGCCTGATCCTGACCACCGACGATCCCGATGCGGCGCGGGAGCGGATCGGTCGGCTCCGCGCCCTCGGCGAGCTCGCCGCGGGGCAGGCGGGCATCACGATCACCGACGAGCCGGTGGGCGACGTCGTGGTCACCACCATCCGGCTGCCGTGGGAGGGTGGCGACCCGCTTCCGATTCAACCGGTGCTGCAGTACGCCATCGAGGACGACCGGGTGGTCATCGGCGTCGGGGATCGATTCGTGGCGCGCGTGCTCGCGCTGGCGGACGGCGACTCGCTGGCCGCGTCCGAGCGCTACCTGACCGCGCGAGATGCGGTGGGCGATTCGAGCAACCAGGCGGTGGTATGGCTCGACTTCGTCGCCCTCCGCGAGGCGATCGAGACGAACCTGCCGCCCGACATGCGGCAGGCCTACGACGCGTTCGTGAGCGGGTGGGTCGAGCCACTCGACCACCTGGTGCAGGTGTCGCGCGCCGACGGCGAGCTGTCGGTGTCGGTCGCCGAATTTCGCGTCCGCTAGGGCCGAGTCCGGCGTGCCGGGAGTCGATGGGCGGCCGGCGCTGCCGGGAGGGCTAGAGCCCCTCAGCTGGGATCGCGGCGACTCGCCGACGCCGGACGGCGTCGCTCGCCGCCTGCGTGACGAGGGCGTGGAGCCGTACGCCTGGTCGAATGCCGCGGGCGATCGCTACGCGGCGCACGCCCATCCGTACACGAAGCTGCTGATGTGTGCGGCCGGCTCCATCACGTTCTTCGTCGGGGAGGCCGAGGAGCCGGTCGCGCTTGCCCCCGGGGACGGGTTCGTCCTCCCGCGCGGCGTTCGGCACTCGGCGCTGGTGGGCTCCGCCGGATGCACCTGCCTCGAGGGGCATCGCTAGCCGGGGTCGCCGCCTCGCCGGACGGGCCCACGTGCCGGGCCGCGTCACGCGCCGCGATCTCGAAGCGGTTGCCGGCGTACCAACCGTCGCCGGCCCGCCATGACCGCACCGACTCGAGCAGATATCGCGCACCGAAGAGGGCGCCGTGGCGACGCCACTGGCGCACGTGCTCCAGCTCGTGCATGAGCTCCATCGTGGTCAGCGGTCGCCAGGCGAGGACCAGGGGACCGAGCGTGATCGCCAGCCAGTCGTGCAGGAGGAGCCGGCCGGGTCCGCGCAGCCATGGCGCAACCACCACCCGATGGCGCGGCGGCCGCCGCCTCACCGTGGCGGGTCGGCCTCGTCGTCGTCGGAGGCCGGCCACGGCGACAGGCGGCCGATGGGGCGTCCGCCCTCGTCCCGGGGGAGCTTGTTCGCGCCCGCGGCGGGCGGTCGGAAGCGCAGCCGCTCCACCGGGCGACCGGCGACGAGGTGCTCCCGAACGATCTCATCGGCGTCACCCGCCGTCACGGCCGCGTACCACACGCCCTCGGGATAGACCACCACCATCGGGCCGTGTCCGCATTGCGAGAAGCACCCGGCGTGGTTGATCCGGATCCGCCCGGCGAGGCCCTGGTCGCGAACGAGCGCCTTGAGCCGTGCATGGACGCCCAGGCCGTCACCGTCGATCGACGGGCACCACTCGCCGCGTGTGCACACGAAGACGTGTCGTTCCCAGACCGGCATTTCGTCGAACGTACCCCAATGGCGTATCCAAAGTACCGGGGCCAGCGCACGGGTCCCGAACCGTACTATCCCGCCACCACCGCACGCACCCGCCGCAGTGCCCGGGCGGACGTGCCGGTCCTGCAACGAGGATCAGCTGGAACCCGTGATGAACAAGGAAGTGGGGCGGCTGATGACGGCGTCGGAGGTCGCCGAGATGCTGCATCTCCACGTGAACACGGTCAAGCGGCTCGGAGATCGGGGTGAGCTGCCGTTCTTTCGGGTCTGCAAACGCGGCGACCGCCGCTTCCGCTACGAGGACGTCATCGAGTTTCTCCGCCGCGCCAAGTAGGCGCGGCGGCCACTGATTCGTCCCGGACCCACGCCGGGGCGGCCCACCGGGCCGGGGGAACGGACGACCGCCGGGGTGCAAACTTCCCGGCGGTCCTCCGTGGCCCGAGGTCATCGTCCTGACCGTGCCGCATAATCAGCCGCGCATGAGCTCCGACGCCTCCGAGCGGCTGGCGGACGCCGAGCGGCTCCTGGACTCCGGCGAGCCGGAGGCAGCGGCCGCGATCCTCGAGCCCCTCACCACCACGACCCAGCCGGTCGTCGCCACCCGCGCCTGGATGCTGCTCGGCACGGCGCGCTACCGCGTCGACGACGAGCAGGGGGCGCTCGCGGCGTGGCAGCGCGCCGCCGAGGGGGACGGGCCCGATGCCTGGCTCGGCTGGCGATCGGTCGCCGAGCAGCGCGTCCGCGACGGCGAGCTGGAGGAGGCGATCGCCGCCTACCGCCAGGCGCAACGGCGTGCTCCACCCGGCGAGCGCGGCGCGATCGCGAACCGTATCGGCTGGCTGCTGAAGGAGACGGGCCACGACTTCGCCGCCCGCCGCCAGTTCAACCGCGCCCGTGGCACGTACGCCACCTATGCGCCGGTGGTGACGTGGAGCCTGATCGCCTCGGCCGTCGCCATCTTCCTGATCGACGTGGTGCTGACGAATGGGGCCTCGCTCAACCCCAGCATGTCAGGCCGCGGCATGGGGCCGATGCTCGGCGGGCTGATGCTCTTCGGCCCGTTCGTCGAGGAGGGCCAGTGGTGGCGCGTGCTCACCGTCGCTCTCGTCCACCTCGGACCGATCCACCTGGCCATGAACATGTACGTCCTCTACGTCTACGGGCCGGTCCTCGAGCAGATGTACGGGCACGCCGAGTACCTCGTGATCTATGGGCTGTGCGCCGCGGGCGGTAGCGCGCTCACCTTCCTGCTCGACCCCGGGCAGGCGGGCGCCGGCGCGTCCGGGGCGATCTTCGGCCTGATCGGCCTGCTGTTCGTCGCCACGCGGCGGCACCGAGTGATGCTGAATCGCGACGCGCGCGCGGTCGTGACCGGCCTCGGTTCCTACATCGTCTTCCTGCTGATCTTCACCTTCGTGGTCCCGGGAATCAGCTGGACGGGTCATCTCGGCGGAATGCTGGTCGGCGCCGCCATCGGCTTCCTCATCCCGCCCGGCCAGGCGGCGACGCTCGGGAGCCTGTGGCGGACGCCCGGCGGCGAGGCGCTGCACCGGCCGATGCCCGTGCTCGCCCGGGCGACGGCCTACGCGCTGATCGGCGCGCTGCTCGCCGGCGGCAGCTGGTTCGCGCTCAACTTCCCGCTGCTCGGCTGACCGCCGCGGACGCGCGCGGGCTCCGGTGGCACCGGTCCTGCCCGGGGAGAGCGGAGAGTGAAGTGAGGACGCATGTGCTTCGACGCTGACGCTCGACCACCGCTGCCGCCCGTCGCGGG
>DATADA010000124.1:0-7081 GCA_036258775.1 Candidatus Limnocylindria bacterium
CTCCACCGGCGCGGTGAAGACGAAGCGGCCGGGGTCCTGCCAGAACAGGCGCGGCGGGCCGGCGCCGACGAGGTCGCTGTTCATGCCGGCGGCCGGGTCGAGGTCGACCCGGGCGGTGAGCTCCTCCGTCGAGCCGTCGGCGACGCGGAACCGCCAGACCGATGCCTGCGGGATGGTCCGCCGCCGGACCTCGCGGACGCCGAGCGCTCCGACCCACTCGCCGTCCGGGCTCCAGGCGGGCGCCACGAACGCCTGCTTGCCGCTCCCGCTCGACAGCCGCCGCGGCCGGCCGCCGTCCGCGTCGACCAGGTACACATCGGTGCGCCACGTGAGATCGGGGTTGCGGTGCCGATCGCTGACGAACGCGATCCGGCCGCCGTCCGGACTCCAGGCCGGCTCCTGGTCGCGGTTCGGGCCATCGGTCAGCCGCGTCAGACCACCACTCTCGACGTCGACGAGCCAGAGGTTCTGGAACCGATCGTGGACGAAGCCGACGCCGTTGTGCTGGTACCTGAGCCGGTCGATCAGCCGGATGTCGGACTCCGGCGGCTGGCCGGGTGGCAGCTCCGGCTTCCGCTCGTGGCGCTCCGTGGTGGCCGTGCTGACGATGCACAGGCGCCCGCCATCCGGGCTCCACGCCACCTCCTCGACGTCCCGGGGCAGGTCGGTCAGCTGGCGGGCCTCGCCGCCATCGGCGAACGGCAGGAGCCAGACCTGCGTCCCGCCCTCCTTCGGCGCCTCTGCCTTGCCCGGCTTCGGGCCGCCACCGCCGGCCTGGAGCACCGCCGCGCGATCGGAGAGGAAGGCGAGCCTGCGACCGTCGGGGCTCCATCGCGGAGCGGTGTCGCTCTTCGCGCCGGCCGTCAGCTGCCGGGCGGGCGCCGAGCCATCGACGGGCGCCAGCCAGATGGCGGACCGATACCCGTCCTTGTTGGGAGCGACCGCCTTGACGCTGAAGGCGACCCAGCGCCCGTCCGGCGAGATCCGCAGGTCGGTCGGGACGCGCAGGTCGTAGAGGTCCTCGGGACGCGGGGCGCGGGGCATCCTCACCCCGTCTCGACGTCGTGGGCGCCCACTACCAGTTGGTGGCCGTCGCCGCTTCTATCTCGCCGACCGCCTCGAGCCAGCGCTCCGCGTCGATCGCGGCCTTGCAGCCGTCGCCGGCCGCGGTCACCGCCTGGCGGTATCGGTGGTCGTGCACGTCGCCGGCGATGAAGACGCCGTCGATCCCCGACCCCGTCTCGTCGACGACCTTCAGGTAACCGCGCTCGTCGAGCTCCAGCTGGCCGATGAACAGGTCGGTGTTCGGCTTGTAGCCGATCGCCACGAAGAGGCCCTGCACCGCCAGCTCGGACTCCTCGCCGTTCACGGTGTCGCGCAGCAGCAGCCCGTTCACCGTCGTGTCACCGCGAACCTCGGCGACCTCCTTGTTCCAGAGCACGTCGATCTTCGGATGGCTCAGCGTCCGCTCCGCCATGATCTTGCTGGCCCGAAAGCCGTCCCGGCGGTGCACGATGGTGACCCTGCTGGCGAACCGCGTCAGGAAGAGCGCCTCCTCCATGGCGGTGTCGCCCCCGCCCACCACCGCGATCTCCCGGTTGCGGAAGAAGAAGCCGTCGCAGGTGGCGCAGGCCGACACTCCCCGACCACGGAACTCCTCCTCTGAGGGCAGGCCGAGCCACAGGGCGGATGCGCCGGTCGCCACGATGACGGCATCGGCGCGGTACTCGTCGTCGCCCAGCCAGATCCCGAAGGGGCGGCTGCCGAAGTCGACGCGCGTGGCATCGCGCTCGATGACGGTCGTGCCGAAGCGCTCCGCCTGGTCGCGGAAGAGCTGCATCAGCTCCGGACCCTGGATCCCCTGCGGGAAGCCGGGGTAGTTCTCCACGTCGCTGGTGATCATGAGCTGACCGAGCGGCGTGTACCCCGCGACGACCAGCGGCTCGAGGTTCGCCCGCGCGGCATACAGGGCCGCGGTCAGGCCGGCCGGGCCGGACCCCAGGATGATGAGCTTGCGGTGGCGATCGGGGCGGTCGTGCGTCGCCTCCCCGGCGACGGGGGGTACGGTCGCGGTCATGTCGCCGTCAGCATAGCGACCGGCCGGCGGGCATCGGCGGAGAGCGCGCCGGCCGAGCCGGCGTTCTGACGCTACGACGCCGGCTCGGATGCGCTCCGCGCCTCGTCGGCCATGGTCAGCGCCCAGGCGAGCGCCGCCTCGAACGCGACCAGGCCGTCCGCCTTGTCGACGACCTGCGTGTCGGGGTCGTTGTGGATCATGGACGGCAGGCTGCCGGTCGGCGTCCCGGTCCAGTAGATGACCGGCAGCCCCGGATAGTGATGCCGGGTCGCCATGAAGAGCGCCGCCGACAGCTCGCGCTCGAGGCGCCAGTCGAGCACCACCGCCGACGGCGCCAGCTCCCCGCGCAGGGCGTTGATGAACTCGACCGGGTCGCGGAAGACCCGGCCATCGGCGCCACCGGCGGCGCACAGGTCGAGCGCCAGGTCGGACGCCTGCGGCTCGTCCTCGACGATCCAGACCCGATGTGGCACAGCGGCACCGTCACCCATCGTCGTGTTCGGCAGGAGCGTCGTCACGGGACAGCGCCCTTTGCACGCCTCGTGCCGAGCCGCCCTACCATGGGGAACGATGTCGCATCCAGCCCGACGACGCACGGTGGCGGTCGACGTCGGCGGCGTGGCCGTCGGCGCCGGTTACCCGATCGTCGTCCAGTCCATGACGAACACCGATACCGCCGACGCCGATGCCACGGCGCTGCAGGTCGCCCAGCTCGCCCATGCCGGCTCGGAGCTGGTGAGGATCACCGTCAACAACGACGAGGCGGCGCGCGCCGTCCCGGTCATCCGCGACAAGCTCGACCGGCTCGGCGTCGCCGTGCCGCTCATCGGCGACTTCCACTACAACGGGCACCTGCTGCTGCCGAGGTATCCCGACTGTGCGGCCGCGCTGGCGAAGTACCGCATCAACCCCGGCAACGTCGGCGCCCGGCACCGCGACGCCAACTTCCAGCGGATCATCGAGGTGGCGCTCGAGCACGAGAAGCCCGTGCGCATCGGGGTGAACTGGGGGTCGCTCGACCAGCAGCTGCTCACCGACCTGATGGACGCGAACGCGCGCAGCGCCGATCCGCTCGGCAGCCGCGAGGTGATGATCGAGGCGATGGTGCAGTCGGCGCTCCGATCGGCGAGGCTGGCCGAGGAGAGCGGCCTTCCGCACGACCGCATCATCCTCTCGGCGAAGGTGAGCGGCGTCGCCGACCTGGTGGCGGTGTACGTGGCGCTCGCGGCGCGCTGCGACTACCCGCTCCACCTCGGCCTCACCGAGGCCGGGATGGGCACGAAGGGCGTGGTCGCGTCGTCCGCCGGGCTCGCCATCCTGCTCTGGCAGGGTATCGGTGACACGATCCGCGTTTCCATCACGCCCGAGCCGGGCGGCGACCGCGCCGACGAGGTCCGCGTCGCTCAGCAGGTGCTGCAGTCGCTCGGCCTCCGCTCGTTCGTGCCGCAGGTCAGCGCCTGCCCGGGCTGCGGGCGGACGACGTCGACCTTCTTCCAGGAGATGGCCCGCGACGTGGCCGAGCACCTGCGCGAGCGCATGCCGGCCTGGCGCGACCGGCACCCCGGCGTCGAGGAGCTGCGAGTCGCCGTGATGGGCTGCATCGTGAACGGCCCGGGCGAGTCGAAGCACGCCGACATCGGCATCAGCCTGCCGGGCACCTTCGAGGAGCCGGTGGCGCCGGTCTTCGTGGACGGCGAGAAGGTGACGACGCTGCGCGGCGACGACATCGTGCCGCGCTTCCTGGGGATCCTCGAGGAGTACGTCGAGCGGCGCTATCCGGCCCGCGAGCCGCTCGGCGCCACGGAGGGCGACAGGGCGGTGCCCCTCCGCTCCTGAGCCGAGCGTGCCCTGGCGCGCCTTCCGGGCACGCGGCGCGTGAGGCTGGAGTCGGAACCTGCTCCTGGCGCCGTCTCGTGCGCACGACGTAACTCTCATGACGTGGCGCTTACGGCGGCTCGGCTGCACCGCGTGGCCGCAAACCGGGGTTATCTCTCGCCACAGGAGAGATATGCGTGCTCTCGGCCTGCGAGCCGTCGTAAGGCTCACCACATGAGAGATAGAGATCCTCGCGCCGCGGTGCCGCGCCCGGGGTTCGCATCGTTCGGTTCGCCGGGCGGGTCACCGGACGCCACAGGCCGCCTTCTGGTACCTCGGAATCGGCGCCGATCCCGAGCGCGCGGGGAAGCGGTCCGGGAGGGCTGAACGCGGATCTATCCGCCGATGGAGGCGATCAGGGTCCAGGCGGCCGCGGTGAAGCTCAGCACCAGGAAGACGACGATGGCGAACGGCAGCAGGATGACGCTGACGTCCTGCTCCGGCTCCGGCGCCTCGACCGGCGCTCCCTCCGCGCCGGCGCGCTCGATCGGCGCCTCTTCGCGGGTCGCCGGAAGGTGCTGCTCCATGCTCATTCCTCGCCCATGATCTCGGCCAGCTTGCGCTCGAGGTCCCGCTCCGAGAGCTGTCCGATCTGCCGGCCGACGACGATCCCGTGGCGGTCGATGAAGAACGTCTCGGGTGGGCCAAAGATACCGTATGCCTCGGCCACGGCGCCGGCGGGATCCATCGCCGCCGGCCACCGCGCATCCATCCGCTCCATGAAGTCGCGCGCCCGCTCGGAGCTGTCGCGGTAGACGATCCCGACCACGGCCAGGCCGTCGGCGGCGTGCCGTGCCCACGCTTCGCGCAGGAGTGGGAACTCCTCGACGCACGGCCCGCACCACGACGCCCAGAAGTTGACGATGACCGGCCGACCTTCGAGGTCTGCCAGCCGCACCGGCTGCGCGTTCAGGTCGGCGAGGACGAAGTCCGGCGCCGACTCCCCGATCGAGGCGCCGTCGGCGTCCTCGCGCCAGAGCAGCGAGACGGCCAGCAGGGCGAGGAGGACGAGGGGCAGCACGGCGGCGGTCAGGAGCCAGGCGAGCGGCAGGCGGCGGAGGTCGGGGAGGACCCAGCGAGACGGCCGCCGCTCAGTGGCCGTGGGCGTCCCCGCGCGAGCCTCGAGGACGCACCGTCAGCCGCCGACCGCCGGAGGTGACGGTGCCGTGCCCGGCATCCGACCCGTGCCCGGCGTCCGGCCCGTGGACCGCGCCGTGCTCGGTCTCGCGCCACTCGCGCCCCGCGGCCCGCACCCACGCCACCGCCGAGAGCACGAGGAGGAGCAGGCCGGGAACGAGGAGCCACCAGTTGACCGGCGCCTCGTCCGACCCGAAGGCGAGTCCCGCACCGATCAGCGCCGCGCCGACCGAGAACAGGACCGGCAGCAGCGAGGGGCTCGGGAGATGGACGCCCGAAGGCGGGCGGGGCCGCGCCATCTGCGTGCGGGTCGCGCCGCTCGTCACCGCGAACACGAGGACGAGGATCAGGACCAGCCCGAGCCCGAGAAGCAGGTAGCCGAGAGCCGGATCGTTCACGTCGTCGGCGCTCGGGCTAGCGGAGGATGTAGATGGTGAAGAAGAGGCAGATCCAGACCACGTCGACGAAGTGCCAGTACATGCTGATGGCCTCCACCGCCACGTGGTTGCGGGCGCTGAACTGGCCGCCGATGGCACGGGCCAGCAGGATCGTCAGCCCCACGGTGCCGCCGAAGACGTGCGCGCCGTGGAACCCGGTCAGCGTGTAGAAGGTCGTCCCGAAGGGGCCGTCGCTGAGGCCGAACCCCAGCTGGCTGTAGTCGTACAGCTGGCCCGCCAGGAAGAGCACGCCGAGGGCGAGCGTGATCGCGGTCCAGAACCGAAGGCCGCGCCCGTTGCCGCCGCGGATGGCGTTCACCCCGAACTGCATCGTGAAGCTCGACGCGACGAGCACGACGGTGAGGGCCGCGGCCAGCGGCAGGTCGAGATGGCCGCCCTCCGGCGGATGCCACTCCCCGGCGTGCAGCGCCCGCGCGTTGAAGTAGGCGGCGAACAGGCCGCCGAAGAACATCACCTCGCTGGCGATGAACAGCATCATCCCCAGCAGCGGCGTGGGCATGCCGGCCTCGTGCCGGCCGCGGCCGGGGAGCGCCGGCTCGAGCGCGGCCTCCGGGTGGGTGTGCACGTCGGCGGTCATGGGGCCTGCTTCTCCCGCTCCTCGTCGAGGTCGGTCTCGCGCGCGGCATGGTGGTGATGCCCGTGGGTCAGGAAGAAGAGCGGGCGCTCGGAGTGGACCGGCGGCAGCACGTCGAAGTTGTAGGGCGGCGGGGGCGAGCTGGTCGCCCACTCGAGCGTGTTCGCCTCCCACGGGTCGTCACCGGCCGGCCGCCCGTTGACGAGCGAGCCGAACACGTTGATCAGGAAAGGGATGACGCTGGCGGCGATCAGGAACGCCCCGATCGTGGAGGCGAGGTTGAGGATCACCCAGTCCGGGCGATCGGCGTAGTCGGCCACCCGTCGCGGCATGCCCGACACGCCCAGCTGGTGCATCGGGAAGAAGGCGAGGTTGAAGCCGATGAAGTGCATCCAGAAGTGGACCTTGCCGAGCCCGTCGTTGAGCATCCGGCCCGTCATCTTCGGGAACCAGTAGTAGGCGGCGGCGAACACGCCGAAGACCGCCCCGCCGAAGAAGACGTAGTGGAGATGCGCCACCACGAAGTAGGTGTCGTGCAGGTGGAAGTCGAGCGGCGGCTGCCCGAGCATCACGCCGCTGATGCCGCCGATCAGGAACATCGACACGAACCCGATGGCGAACAGCATCGGCGTGTTCAGCGTGAGCTTGCCCCGCCACATCGTCGCCATCCAGTTGAACATCTTCACCCCGGTCGGGATCCCGATCAGGGTCGTCATGAACGCGAAGAACGGCAGGAAGACCGAGCCGGTGGTGAACATGTGGTGCGCCCACACGCTGAAGCTCAGGAGGCCGATGCCGACCGTCGCGTAGACGAAGGCGCGGTAGCCGAAGAGCGGCTTGCGGCTGAAGACGGGCAGGATCTCGCTCACCACCCCCATCGCCGGCAGGATGACGATGTAGACCTCGGGGTGGCCGAAGAACCAGAAGATGTGCTGCCACAGCACCGGCGAGCCGCCCAGA
>DATADA010000125.1:0-3044 GCA_036258775.1 Candidatus Limnocylindria bacterium
GATCGACACCCTCGCCGCCGTCCAGGAGCTGCAGCGCAAGGGCGGCCGCGTGATCGGCATCGTCAACGTCGTCGGGTCGACGATCGCGCGCCAGGTCGACGGCGGGATCTACCTGCACGCCGGCCCGGAGATGTCGGTGGCGGCCACCAAGTCGTTCACCTCGACCCTCGCAGCGTTCGCGCTGCTCGCGCTGCACTTGGGCCGCATCCGCGACCTCTCCCCGGAGCAGGGGCGGCGCATCATCGCCGGCCTGACCGCGCTACCCGGCCAGATCGCGAAGATCCTCGAGCAGTCGGACGCCATTGCTGAGGTCGCCAAGGAGATCGCGAAGAGCCACAGCGTGATGTTCGTCGGCCGCCGCCGCGGCTGGCCGGTCGCCCGCGAGGGGGCGCAGAAGCTCAAGGAGATCTCCTACGTCCACGCCGAGGCGTACCCGTCGGCCGAGCTCAAGCACGGCCCGCTCGCGCTGATCAGCCCGGAGATGCCGACGGTCGCGATCGTCCCGGACGACGACCTGCTCGACAAGAACACCTCGACCCTCTCGGAGATCAAGGCGCGCAAGGGGCCCGTGATCGCGGTGGCGCACCGGGAGCTGCCCACCGACCTCGCCGACCGCACGCTCGTGGTGCCCAAGGGCGAGCCGGAGCTGGACCCGATCCTGCTGTCGATCCCACTGCAGATCCTCGCCTACCACGCCGCTGTCACCCTGGGCCGGGACGTGGACAAGCCGCGCAACCTGGCCAAGAGCGTCACCGTGGAGTAGCCGGACTTTCCTCCCTTGTCGGGAAGAAGATGGCGGACACCAGGTGCGGGCTGCGATCCGGCGTGGGCTCGTTGTCCACCACGGTCCGGATCACGGAGTGGAGCCCGTCGATCATCTTCGTGCGCTCCTCGGGGCTCAACCACAGGACGCCCTGCCGGTAGCCGACCTGGTCGGCGGTCGGGTCGGCGCCGTCCCGGTCGAGGTAGGCGTTGAACTCGGCGAGTACGGCGGCCATGGCCGCGGCGAACGCGCGGCGGTGGTCGTCGAGCGACATCGATGCGGCGACCTCGGCGCCGATCACTGCCCGGTCCTGGCGCAGCCGGTAGTGGCGTTCGACCGCGCCGTGCACGCGCTGCTCGTCGGCCACCTCCAGCACTCCCGCGTCGGCCAGTAGCCCGACGTGCCGGTACACGCTGGTCTTGGGGACGTCGGGCAGGTGGGCGCACAGGTCCGATGTGGTGTGGGTGTGCCCGCCGGACATGGCGAACACGATCCGCAGCCGGACCGGGTGCACGAGCAGGCCGAGCGTGTCCACGACCCGACGATCTCACATCTGGTACCGTTTCCAAAATTGGGAATGAAGGGCGGACCTGATCGACGTGAGGCTGAACGACGAGGCAGTGATCCCACTCTCCACCTTGGATCCGGTCGCACCCCTGGACGACCTCGGGTGGCTTGACCGAGTGATCGGCGACGCGCGGGTGGTGGCGATCGGCGAGAGCTCGCACTACAACCGCGAGTTCCTCCAGCTGCGCCACCGGCTGACGCGCTACCTGGTCGAGCGGCACGGGTTCGGAGCCGTCGCGATGGAGAGCGGGTTCGTCGAGGGGTGGCTCGCCGACACCTGGGTCCGCGGTGGCCCAGACGATGACCGGGCCGAGCTCGGGCACGTCATGGCGAACGGGCTGACGTCGCTGATGGGGCTGTGGTCCGAGACGCGCGCGCTGCTGGAGTGGCTGCGGCAGCGTCCGGCCGGCTTCTACGGGATCGACCTCGGCGGCTCGAACGTGTCCCTGCTCCCCGGGCTGGACGCGATCAGCAGCTACCTCGCGGAAGCCGATCCGGAGTTCCGCGTCGACCAGGGAATCCGGGAGACGGCGGCCGCCTTCTCGGCCGGGTCACCATTCGGCATCCCGGCCGCCATGTCCGGCTACCCGGGCCTCGCCCCCGAGCGCAGGGATGCGCTGACGGCGGGCCTCGCGGACCTCCGGGCGCGCATGATCGGCCGGCGGCTCGAGTACTTGCCGCGGACCGGGGTTGAGAGGTACGAGCGGGCGCTCCGATCGGTGCACCTCACCGTCGCGATCGACGCGATGTTCCGCGACCTGGCCCGCGGTGACCAGCGCGCGATGATGCTGACCCGCGAGGCGGCGATCGCGGACACGGTCGAGTGGATCCTCCGCAGGGAGGACCGGATCGTCGTCCACGCCCATGACGGCCACGTCCAACGCTGCCCCGGCAGCCTGCCCGGCATTTCCGGGGCGACGACGATGGGTACGCACCTCGCCGATCGGCTCGGCAGCGACTACGTGGCCATCGGCACGACCTCGGCGACCGGCCAGACACTGAGCGACGGGCCGGACTTCTTGGCCGGGAGGCTCTTCGCGGAGATGGGGCCGCCCGAGCGCGGCAGCCTCGACGCGCTCATGGCCGCGAGCCACGACGGCCCTTTCGCGGCCGACCTGCGGCGGCTCTCGCCCGACGACACCGCGCAGGTCCGGGCCGCCTCTCGGCAGCGCTTCGGCAGCTACTACTCCGAGCAGAACCCGCTGGATGCCTTCGACGCCGTGGTCCACCTGCCGAACGTGACGGCGGCCGAGCCCGACAAGGCGGCCATCGCCGCCTCCCCTGAGGACGTCCAGAAGGCGTTCGCGAGCTGATCGTCCGCGGTTACGCCTCGAGCAGGTGCGCCCTGCGGGCGATCTGGGTGCGGCGGGGGTCGGACGGCGGGAGCAATGCGAGGAGGCGGTCGTGGACCTCCAGGTCGTCGCGCCCGAGGGGGTGGGCGGCGAACTCGGCGAGCAGGTCCACGTCGCCGCTGTCCAGCACGACCCCGCGCAGCCCGGCCTCCAGCTCATCGCGCAGCTCCCGGATAGCGGGGGCGTCGGAGCGCGGCAGCAGCGGGCCTGCACAGGCGCGCAGCGCGTCGGCCGGCCTGCGGGCGCTGATCGCGCGGCGGGTGGCCTGGAAGTCGGTGTCGACGATGGCGGCGAGCCGGTACGGGCGCGTGTGCAGCACGTGGGCGCCGATGAGGCCGCGCAGCCGGAGGACCTCGCCGCGC
>DATADA010000126.1:0-13472 GCA_036258775.1 Candidatus Limnocylindria bacterium
GGGCGAATCGCGGGTGATGGCCGCGACGCAGGGGTAGACGTGCGTCCTAAGGGCGCCACGCCGGCTGGCTGGCGGCGGTCTCCCACAGCGCCTCTCCGGTGGCGGCATCGATGACCTGGACCATGAGCTCGGGATACCGGATCTCGACCGCGAGGCGGGTGCCATCGGGCGACCACGTCGGCGACTCGCCCACGACGCCCGACCAGAGCTCCCGGCCCTCGCGGTCGACCGCCGCCAGCACGGGCAGGCCGTCCTGGTTGTGGTCGTAGGCGACCACGACCCTGCTGCCATCCGGTGACCAGGCGGGCGCCCACCCCTGCACGAAATCGCGGGCGTTCGCCCCATCGCCATCGGCGATCACCAGGCGATCGTCCGCCTCCTGGATCAGCACCGTGTTGCCATCGGGTGACCAGACGGCGTCGCTGACCCGCCCGAACTCGACGGGCTCCCCCACCTCGACGTCCATGATGAAGACTGCCGGGACCAGGGCGGCCGGATCACCGAGGACGTCGCCCTCGACGTGATGGTTGTAGGCGATGCGTCGACCGTCGGGCAGCCAGCGCGGACGGCTGCCGGGACCGAGACGCCGCACCTCACCCGATGCGACGTCGACCAGCCACATCATCGTGCCCTCCACCTCGTGGAGGTCGCCGAAGACGATGCGGGTCCCGTCGGGTGACCAGCTGAACGGACCGGAGTACTCGTCCTGGAGCGGCGCGAGGGGGCGCTCGCCGCTGCCATCGGCATTGACGACCGAGACGTTCCAGTTCCCGCTGGCGCCGATCTTGGGCGGCGCGAACATGAGCTGAGTGCCATCGGGCGACCAGACCGGGTAGGTGGCTCCGGGCGAGTCCGGCGCGCTTACGCCGGTCACCTGCCGGAGCGAACCGTCGGGCTCCACCACGAAGACGTGGCTGACCGAGCTTCCCTCTTCCACGAAGCGGACCAGCGCAAGGCCCGCGGCCGCATGGCCCTCGAATGAGGGCGTCGCGTCCGGGGACGCCGATGGGGCGGGCGCCTCAGGGGTCGTCGAGGGGGAGGGCGACGCGGACTGCGACGGCGCCGGCGTCGGAGCCGACTCCTGCGCGGGAGCCGTGGAGATGCCGCACGCGGTGATCATCACGGCGACCAGCGCCGAGAGCAGGACCGGCGGAGTGGCCTTGCGCGCCGGAGCGCGATCGCCTGGGTTCATGGCTGAGGATCTCCAGTCTGACGAGCGGAGCGGTTGCTCGTGGCCACTCTCGGCCCTGCGCGCCCGCCCCGCATGCGTCAACCAGCGGCCGCCGCGATCGGTCGTTCGACGTACTCACCATGCCCGATTCCGTCGGCGTCGCGTCCGCTCCGCGGGCCGTCAGCCGGGGAGCTCGCCGAGTTGCGCCTGGACCTCGATGCTCTCTCCCTGGCGGCTCACGGTCAGCGCGACCGTGTCGCCCGGGCTGTGCCGCCTCATGGCGGCCAGGAACGCCTCGACCGTCTCCACCGCCTCCCCGTCAAGGGCGACGATGACGTCGCCCGGGATGAGGCCGGCCTCGTCTGCGGGAGCGCCGGGGACCACGTCGAGGACGAGCGCACCGGTGCTGTCGTCGAGCTGGAGCTGCTGGGCGATCTCCGGAGTGATCGGCCCCAGCTGGACGCCGAGATAGGCATGGCGCACCCGCCCGGTCTCGACGAGCTGCTCGACGACGCTGACGACGGTCGGCGCCGGGATCGCGAAGCCGATCGAGACGGCGCGCGCCTCGGGCGGGATGTAGGCGACGTTGACGCCGATGACCTGTGCGTCGGCGTCGACGAGGGCGCCGCCGGAGTTGCCGGGCGAGATCGCGGCATCGGTCTGGATGAGGTCGACCAGCGCCGGCGTCTCCTGCGCCGAGCCAGGGATGTCGCGATGCAGACCGGAGACGATTCCGGCCGTCACCGTGTTCTCGAACCCGAGCGGGTTCCCGATGGCGATCGCAAGCGATCCGACGACGGGGAGCTGATCGGCGAACTCGGCGGCGGGCAGCTCCCGTCGCGCCACCTCGACCACCGCCAGGTCGCTGCGGGGGTCGGCGGCCACCACGGTTCCATCGACGCGCTGGCCGTCGGCGAAGCCGACCACGACCTCGCTTACGCCCCGGATGACGTGCTCGTTCGTGACGACGAGCCCATCGGCGTGCCAGACGACGCCGCTGCCCTCCCCCATGTCGGTGAGGATGGCGACGACCGACGGCTCGACCTCACGGACCACGTCGGGTATGCACTCGAAGCCGCCGACACATGCCGCGCCGCTGGGCACCTGCGCGGTCGTTGCCGGCGAGGCGGCAACGGCGGGCGTCGAGCCGCTCGCACGCTCGGGCGTCGGCGGGCTCGTCGGATCCGCTGAGGGAATGCAGGCGGTCGCGAGCGCGACCAGCAGCGCCGCCACGGCGGCCCGGCGGTTCCCGGCAGTCACGGACGTGTCATCGCGGCGTCACTCGGTGCGGCGACGTGCAGGAACCACACCCGCCGTCAGTGCAGCTGCTCCTCCCAGTCGGGGGGGACACGTCCGGCCGGCCCGGGCACCGGCTGGTCGAGCGGATGATGGTGCGGCGGCACCAGCTCCGGTCCGTCGGCGTACTCCTCGGTGTCGTAGTCCCAGAACCAATCCTCGCCCGGCTCGTAGCTCTGGACCACGGGGTGGCGGGAGCCCGATGCGTGCCGGCTGGCGTGCTGCGACGGCGACGAGTCACAGCAGCCGATGTGGCCGCAGCGCGCGCACCGGCGGAGGTGGAACCACCAGCCACCGGACGCCAGGCACTCGACGCAGCCGGCCCCGCTCGGCGGCGCCGCCGGATCGACGTCACGCGGGTCGAGCATCGATCATCCTCTCCTGCACGTTCCAGCTCCGCGGCCGCGGAGTGAGCGAGGGTAATGCTTCGTAGGATCTTCGAGGCGTAGGCGGCGCGCGCACTTGCCGCCGAAGACACTTCGGTGGATGGCGAGATGTCGGCCGGCACGGTCATGCTGGCCGACCTTCGGCCGCGGAACGCCGCGACTCCCGAGGCGCTGGACCGGCTGCGGCGCTGGACGGCCGGGTGGAGACTGAGCCGGTGAGCACGATCACCGATCGCACGGCGGGCGGCTCCGGCGGGGCGGACGTCGCCTTTCGGCGCGGGACCCCCGAGGACAGTCGCGCATGCTTCGACGTCTTCCTCGAGGCGGTTGTCGACCTGAGCCGGCGCATCGGGGCGCCGTGGCAGGCGGAACCGGAGCGGGAGTGGACGAGGTTCGAACCGCTCTACCGGCGCATCGGCGACCACGCCGCCGAGTGGTGGGTCGCGGAGGACTCCGCCAGCGGAGAGCTGATCGGGTACGCGCGCTCGATCCTGCGCGGCGGCCTGTTCGAGCTCACAGAGTTCTTCGTCCACCCACACCGCCAGGCGGCCGGCGTCGGGCGTCGGCTGCTGGAGCTGGCCTTTTCGCCAGACCGCGGTGACGTCCGCGTCATCGTGGCTACGCCCGACCTGCGGGCGCTCTCGCGGTACTACCGGGCCGGGACCGTCGCCCGCTTCCCGATCGTCTCGCTCACCGGTGCGCCGTCGCCCGCGGATGATCTCTCGGGGGTCGAGGCGGTCGTCGCGCGGACGGACGACATCCCGACGCTGGTGGAGCTCGAGCGCGCGGTGCTCGAGTTCGATCGCGGCACGGAGGAGTTCGCCTGGCTGCTCGAGCAGCGGGAGGGATACATCTACCGGCGCGACGGCCGGGCGATCGGGCTCGGGTTCATCGGCCGGTCGGGAACCGGACCGATCCTCGCCCTCGACTCGGCCGACCAGAGGCCGATCCTGCTCCACCTCGAGGCACGGGCACACGCACTCGGCAGGGCCGAGGTGGGCTTCGAAGTGCCGATGATCGACGAGGTCGCCGTCCTGCACCTGCTCCGACGCGGCTTCCGAATGGACCAATTCCTGACCCTGCTGCTGTCGAGCCGCCCGTTCGGAAAGTTCGACCGGTTCATCCCGTTCTCGCCAACGTTCGTGCTGTAATAGCGCCTCATGACCGAGATGACAGTTGCACGCGGCGCCTTGCCGAAAGCGGCGGGCGAGCCGGCCGAGGCGATGCGCCAGCTCGAGCAGTACCGGGTCGAGCTGACCGCGTACTGCTACCGGATGCTCGGCTCAGCCTTCGAGGCCGAGGATGCCGTGCAGGAGACGCTCGTCCGCGCCTGGCGGGGACTCGAGCGTTTCGAGGGACGATCCGCGCTGCGGTCATGGCTGTACCGGATCGCCACCAACGTCTGTCTGAGCATGCTCGGCGCGAGCCAGCGACGCGCCCGGCCGATGGACCTGACCAGCCCCTCCACTGCCGACACGCCGCTCCCCGCTCCCCTGCCCGAGACGACGTGGATCGAGCCGATCCCCGACGCGCGCGTCGTACCGGCCGCCGCCGACCCGGCGGATGTGGCCGTCGCGCGGGAATCGGTCCGCCTGGCGTTCGTCGCGGCGTTGCAGCATCTCCCGCCACGACAGCGCGCCGTGCTCATCCTGCGCGAGGTGCTGCGCTGGAAGGCGGACGAGGTGGCGGACCTGCTGGGGACCAGCGTAGCCTCGGTGAACAGCGCGCTGCAGCGAGCCCGCGCGACGCTCGCCGCCCGCAAGGTGGATGCGAGCGGGACCAACGAACCGATGGACGACGATCAACGAGCGCTGCTCGCGCGGTACGTCGACGCCTTCGAGCGATACGACATGGACGCGTTGACCGCGCTCCTCCGTGAGGACGCGACGTGGTCGATGCCCCCGTACGACCTCTGGCTGCAGACCCATCTCGACATCCGGCGGTGGTGCCTGGGGCCGGGCATCGGCTGTCGGGGCTCGCGCCTGGTGCCGACCCTCGCCAATGGCTCGCCGGCGTTCGGTCAGTACAAGCCGGCGCCCGAAGGGGGCTGGGAGCCGTGGTCGCTCCAGGTGCTCGAGACGTCAGGCGACCGGATCAGCGGCATCACCTTCTTCCTCGACACCGCGAAGTTCTTCCCGCTCTTCGGCCTGCCCCCGCGCCTCGAGGCGTGACGCCCGCGCGCACGGGAGCGCGTCGCGCAGGCCGAGCAGCTCCAGGAGCTCGCGGAGCTCGACGGACGCGTCCCGAAGCCGGATCCGGCCACCACTCCGCCGTGCCGTGAGCTGGAGCCGCGCCAGCGCGTCGATGGTCGCGAGATCGGGATTGGTGACCGCGCCCACGTCGCACTCGACCGTCCGCGCGCGGCTCCGCTCGAGCAGCGCGCGCAGCCCGTCGCAGAGCCGGACGAGGTCCGCGGGAGCCATCGGTCCGGAGCCGTCGACGTGAACGGTGACCTCCGCGGGCGGGGCGCGCCGCCACGGGTGCGCAGCTGTCCCGGGCGGTGGGTCGGCAGCGGCCAGGGCGGGCCTCCTTCGCGGAGTGTCGGCTGATGCAGAGGACCGTCGAGGGCGGCGAAACTCATCGGCCGTGACCCACCGATGAGATCCCCGGCGCGCGGCAGTCCAACCCCCGGACGAGCACCGAAGGAGTTCCCGTGCAGCTGTCACCCTCCCCCACCATCTCGATTCCGGAGCTTCGCGCGGCGCTGAACGGCCGCATGATCACGCCGCAGGATGCCGAGTACGACGCGGCCCGGACCGTCGTCTCCGGCGCGATCGACCGGCGACCGGAACTCATCATCCGCGTGGCGGACGATGCCGACGTGCAGTACGTCGTGTCGCTGGCCCGCGATACCGGCACCGAGCTGGCGGTCCGGAGCGGCGGCCACAGCGCCGCGGGTCACAGCGTGACCGACGGCGGGATCGTCCTGGACGTCCGCGACATGAAGGCGCTGAACATCGACGTGCAGGCACGAACCGCGTGGGCGGAGGCCGGGCTGACCACCGCGGAGTACACGATTGCGGCGGCCGAGCACGGCCTCGCGACGGGATTCGGCGACACCGGCTCGGTGGGAATCAGCGGCCTCACTCTGGGCGGTGGGGTGGGATACCTCGTCCGCAAGCACGGCCTCACCATCGACGACGTGCTGGCCGCGGACGTCGTCACCGCCGATGGACAGCTGCTCCGGGTGGACGCCGAGCACCATCCCGACCTGTTCTGGGCGATCCGCGGCGGCGGGGGCAACTTCGGCGTCGCCACCCGGTTCCAGTTCCGCTTGCACGACGTACGGTCGGTCGTCGGCGGCCTGCTCGTGCTCCCCGCCACGCCGGAGGCGGTGGCCGGCTTCATCGCCGCGGCCGAGGCGGCGCCCGACGAGCTGTCGACCATCGCCAACGTGATGACGGCGCCGCCGACGCCACTCCTGCCGGAGGAGATCCAGGGCGAGCTCGTCATCCTGGCCATGCTCGTCCACGCCGGGGAGACGGACGCGGGCGAGCGGGCGATCGCGCCGTTTCGGGCACTCGGGACGCCGCTCGCCGACATGGTCAAGCCGATGCCGTACCCGGAGATCTATCCGCCCGAGGACGACTCCTACCGCCCGACCGCCGTGGCGCAGACGATGTTCGTCGAGCGCATCGATCTCGGCGTGGCCGAGACGATCATGGAGTACCTTCGCGCGTCCGATGCTCCCCTGCGCGTTGCGCAGCTGCGCGTGCTCGGCGGCGCGATGGCGCGCGTTCCGGCCGATGCCACCGCGTTCGCGCATCGCGAGAGCCGCATCATGGTCAACGTGGCGGCGTTCTACGAGGGGCCCGAGGATCGCCCCGCGCGTCAGGCGTGGGTCGCCGACTTCGCGGCGGCGCTCCGGCAGGGGGATGACGGCGCCTACGTGAACTTCCTCGGCGACGAGGGGGAGGAGCGGGTCCGCGCCGCGTACCCGGGTCGGACATGGGATCGGCTGGCGGCGATCAAGGCGCGCTACGACCCGGACAACCTCTTCCGCCTCAACCAGAACATCGTCCCGGCGGCCGACACGCCGCCGGTGCGGTCACGTTCGATTCCACGCTGATCTCCGGTGCGACGGGAGGCGCCGCCGCGGCGACATCTGATTCGCCGTCGAATCAGCGCCAGGGCGGCGCGGGGAGCGGCTCTATCCCGTCGCGCGCTGCCCCGAGGAGTCGGTGGCGAGGATCGCGGGGGCGCTGCGGGAGCCGCGTGGCATCGGCTCGTCCTGGCCGTGCGCCGGGTTGGCGAGGAACAGCGCCGCGCCGCCCACGACCACCGCAAGCACGGCGATCGCCGCCAGGTAACCGTACTCGCGCACGCGATCGGCGAGCGGCGGATGGAGGATGTCGCGCGGCGTGCTGGGAGGCCGGAACGACCGAAGCCGGAGCGCGTTCGTCACGACGCTGACGCTGCTCATCGCCATGGCGGCCGCAGCGAGCACCGGGTTGAGCAGCAGTCCGAAGAACGGGTAGAGCACGCCCATCGCCACAGGGATGAGGACGACGTTGTAGCCGAAGGCCCAGAACAGCCCCTGCTTGATGGCGCCGACCGTCTTCCGCGAGAGCGCTATGCCGGTCACGATGCCCCGCAGGTCTCCGCCGACCAGCGTGATGTCTGAGGCGGCCATGGCGACGTCGGTGCCCGTCCCGATGGCGATGCCGAGGTCGGCCTGCGCCAGCGCCGGCGCGTCGTTGATGCCGTCGCCGACCATGGCGACCGTCTTACCCTCGGCCTGGAGCTCGCGGATCCTGGTCGCCTTCTGGTCTGGCCGGACGTCCGCCAGGAACCGACCGATGCCGAGCTGGCGCGCGATCGCCCCGGCGGTGACCCGGTTGTCTCCCGTCAGCATCCACACCTCGAGCCCGAGCGCCTCGAGCTCCGCGACGGCGGTCCGTGCCTCGGGCTTGACGGTGTCCGCGACAGCCACGATCCCGAGCGGCCGGGCATCGACCGCCACGAACATGGGGGTCGCGCCGTCGCGCGCGACCTCGGCCGCACGCTCGGCGAGCCCGTCGAGCGAGATCCGGCTCAACTCGAGGAGCGCGAGGTTGCCGACCTGGACCTCTGCCCCCACCACCCGAGCCCTGACTCCCCTGCCCGGCAATGCCTCGAAGCGGTCCGCCGGCGGGAGATCGAGGCCGGCGTCGCGAGCACGAGCGACGATCGCCTCGCCGAGCGGGTGCTCCGAGCCGACCTCGGCCGCCGCCGCGAGGCGCAGCAGATCCGCCGCATCCGTACCGCCCAACGGGATGATGCGCGTCACCGCCGGCCTGCCGCGGGTGAGCGTGCCGGTCTTGTCGAGCACGATCGTGTCGATCCGGCGAGCCTGCTCGAGCGCCTCGCCCCCGCGGATCAGGATGCCGTGCTCGGCCGCCTTTCCGGTGCCGACCATGATCGCGGTCGGCGTCGCGAGCCCGAGCGCGCACGGACAGGCGATGATCAGAACCGCGATCGCGACCGACACCGCGAAGACCGGGCTCGGGCCGAAGAGGAGCCAGCCGACGGCGGTCAGCGCAGCGACCACCAGGACGATCGGCACGAATACACCCGCGACGCGGTCGGCGAGCCGCTGGATCGGCGCCTTCGAGCCCTGCGCCTCCTCGACCAGGCGGACGATCTGCGCCAGCGCGGTATCCGAGCCGACCCGGGTGGCACGGAAGACGAACGACCCGGTGGTGTTGAGCGTCGCCCCGATGACCTCGTCGCCGGCTGCCCTGTCGACCGGCAGGCTCTCGCCGGTGATCATGCTCTCGTCGATCGCCGAGCGCCCCTCGACCACGACGCCGTCGACGGCGACCTTCTCGCCGGGTCGAACGCGGACGAGGTCGCCGGGTCGGACCTGCTCCACCGGCACGTCGGTGTCGCGCCCGTCACGCACGACCCGCGCCGTCCGCGGCTGGAGACCCATCAGCGCCTTGATCGCCGCGCCGGTCTGGCGCCTGGCGCGCGCCTCCAGCCAGCGTCCCATGAGCACGAGCGCGATGATGATCGCCGCCGTTTCGAAGTAGAGCTGGTACGGGAAGCCGAGCTCATCGGCGAGCGTCGGCCACAGCGTGACGAAGGCGCTATAGCCATAGGCGACGCCCGTGCCGACCGCCACCAGCGTGTTCATGTTCGTCGTGCCGTGGCGGGCCGCTGTCCATGCCGCGCGGTAGAAGACGCCGCCCGCCCAGACCTGGACGACCGTCGCCGCGATCAGCAGCAGCGGAGCCACGAGCCGCAGGTCGAGATCGAGCGGCAGGTACATGAGCGCCATCATCGCGAGCCCGATGGCGAGGCTGACGAACGCCCTGAGGCGCAGCCCGTCCACCTCGCGCCGGCGAGCGGCGTCGTGCTCGTCTCGCTCCTGGGCACCGGCGGCGGCGGCGCTCGCGGCCTCGGCGGTCGGCGACCGCACCTCGTAGCCGGAGGCTCGCACCGCGGCCTCGAGGTCCGCCACCGTCGTCGCGGTCGGGTCGAAGCGCACGGTCGCCTTCTCGGTGGCGAGGTTGACGTTCGCCTCGGCGACGCCGTCCACTCTGCCCACGAAGCGCTCGACGCGGTGGACGCACGACGCGCAGGTCATGCCCTCGACCTCGAGCTGGACGACCTCGAGACGCCGGCCGGCCTCCGCGGGCGTGGCCGTCATCGGGCCATCCGTCGTGCCGGGCCCGAGGCGGACGTCCGGGCGGTGCGTCGCATCAGCTGCGCAGCAGCCGCTCGATCGCGGCGGTCGCCTCGCTCACCTTCGCATCGTCGCCGTTCGCGGCCGCGTCCATGACACAGTGGCGGACGTGCTCGTCGAGCAGCCCCACCGCGACGCCCTGGAGCGATCGGGTAACCGACGCGATCTGGGTCAGGATGTCGATGCAGTACTTGTCCTCGCTCACCATCCGCTGCAGGCCGCGGACCTGCCCCTCGATGCGACGCAGCCGCGCGACGTACTCCTCGCGGCTCATGCTGTATCCGGCCATGGCACTCCCACGACGGGTGTGGCGGGGGCGGGTAGTCCGTCTCGATACCCTGGGGGGGTATGCTATCACCATGGACCACGGACCGCACGAGCATCCGGATCGCCACGACGTCCCTGACGAGCATGTGACCGCGGGCCGCGAGGCACACGGGCGCCACGCGTCGCACGACGCGGCGGCTCGCGCGGGAGGGACCGACGGAGGCTTCGGCCACGCCGGCCATGCCGCGCACGCCGCGGCGCAGGCCGCCAGCGCCGGGCACGGCGCGCACGGCTCGCACGGCTCCGGGCCCGACAAGCACGCCGGGCACGACCCGGACGTCTTCCGGCGGCAGTTCTGGATCGTGCTGCTGCTGACGATACCGGTCGTCGCGTGGAGCGAGGAGGTCCAGGAATGGCTCGGCTACCGGGCACCGGCCGTGCCCGGGGCCGATCTCATCCCGGCGATCCTCGGCACGATCGTCTTCCTCTACGGCGGGCGCGTCTTCCTCGCCGGCGCGGTCGCGGAGCTCCGGGACCGGCAGCCGGGGATGATGACGCTCATCAGCCTGGCGATCGTGGTGGCGTTCGTGGCCAGCGGGGCGGCCACGCTGGGCGTCTTCCAGGTCGAGGTCTGGTGGGAGCTGGCCACGCTGATCACCGTGATGAGCCTCGGGCACTGGCTCGAGATGCGGTCGATCGCCCAGGCGCGCGGCGCCCTGTCGGCGCTCGCGGAGCTCCTGCCGGACGAGGCCGAGCGCGTCACCGAGGGCGGGATCGAGCGAATCAGGACCGCCGATATTGCGCTCGGTGACGTCGTCCTCGTTCGCCCGGGGGCGCGCGTGCCGGCCGACGGCGACGTCGTGGACGGGGCGGCGGACGTGGACGAGAGCATGATCACCGGCGAGTCCAGGCCGGTGGGCAAGGAGCGCGGCGATCGCGTCGTGGCCGGGACGGTGGCCGCAGGCGGAAGCCTGCGGGTCCGCGTCACCGCCGTCGGCGACCAGACGGCGCTGTCGGGGATCATGCGGCTGGTGGCGGAGGCGCAGGCGTCCAACAGCCGCGCCCAGGCGCTCGCCGACCGCGCCGCCGCGCTCCTGTTCTACGTGGCCCTCGTGGCCGGCGTCCTGACGCTCACGGTTTGGACGATCCTCGGCGAGCCCGAGCAGGGGCTCATTCGCACGGCAACCGTCCTCGTCATCGCCTGCCCTCACGCGCTCGGCCTCGCCATCCCGCTCGTCATCGCCATCGGCACCACGCTCGGCGCCCGCAACGGCCTGCTCGTCAAGGACCGGCTCGCGCTCGAGCGCGCCAAGGACCTCGACACCGTCATCTTCGACAAGACGGGCACGCTCACCCGCGGTGAGCCGGTGCTCGCCGACGTCGCGGGCGCCCGGGGCGTCGACCCGGCGGACCTGCTGGCAGTCGCCGCCGCCGTCGAGGCCGACAGCGAGCACCCGCTGGCGCGCGCGATCGTCGAGGGCGCTGCCCGCCGGGGTGTCCGCCCGCCGGCCGCGACGGAGTTCGAACCGCTCGCCGGGCGCGGCGCGCGAGCGATCGTCGACGGCTCCGTGGTCCATGTTGGCGGGCCGCGGCTGCTCGCCGAGCTCGGCGCCGAGGTCCCGAAAGAGCTGACCCAGGCCGTCGCTCGCTGGGCGCGCGAGGGACGCACCGTGCTGCACGTGGTCCGTGCCGGCCGGGTCATCGGCGCGGTGAGCGTCGAGGACGAGATCCGTCCGGAGTCGCAGGAGGCGGTGGAGCGGCTTCACGCCATGGGGCTGCGCGTGGCGATGATCACCGGCGACGCCCAGGCCGTGGCCGACTCGGTCGCGCTCAGGATCGGGATCGACGAGGTCGCGGCCCAGGTCCTCCCCGCGGACAAGGCGGGCGCGGTGAGGCGCTTCCAGGCCGGCGGCGCGAGGGTCGCGATGGTGGGCGACGGGGTGAACGACGCGCCCGCGCTGGCGCAGGCTGACGTCGGGATCGCCATCGGCGCGGGCACCGATGTCGCGGTGGAGTCGGCCGGCATCGTCCTGGTTCGGGACGACCCGCGGGACGTCGGAGCGGCGATCGAGCTGTCCAGGGCGAGCTACCGCAAGATGATCCAGAACCTTGTCTGGGCCACCGGCTACAACGCGCTCGCGATCCCGGTCGCCGCGGGACTGCTCGCGCCGATCGGCGTCGTCCTGCCCATGAGCGTCGGCGCGCTGGCGATGAGCATCTCGACGATCGTCGTCGCGATCAACGCGCAGCTGCTGCGCACGCTCCGCCTCCGTCCCGAGCGGGCCCGGCGTCCAGCTCCCGTCGCCGGCGCACCCGCCTAGGCCCGTCGCACGCGCACTGCACCTCGCCGGGAATCCGGCAGCCGAGTTCTCGATGGTCCACCGGGGGCCGCGCGTCCGAGTCACCGACGGGGCGACGGCGGAGGAAGTTCGAGCGTCGCGACCGTGGCGGCGAGGAGCGCGGCGCGGGTCACCAGCGATTCGACCTCCACGTGCTCGTCCGCGGTCATCAACCCGCCGCCGACGGGTCCCATGCCGTCGAGGACGGCGACGCGGCGCGAGTCGACGAACGCGGAGCTGCCGGCCGCCATGCTGCGGATGGCGGCGACGTCGATCGCGAGCGAGGTGCCCGCTCGCCTGACGACGTCGAGGAACCAGTCGGTGAGCGGCGTCCACTTCAAAGCGGGCCGGTGGCTGTGCGTCTCCACGCTCACACGCTCGGGGCGCGAGGTGCCCGCACCGACCACGGACAGGCGGCGCTCGAGCGCCCGCCACTCGCGCGGAGACGCGGCGCGCAGGTCGAGGATGGCCGACGCGTCCCCGGGGACCAGGCTGCGCCGTTGCCCGCCCCGGATCATGGTGACCGTGGCGATGCCCTCCCCGGGTGCTGGACGCCGGTCGGCCAGCCGAGCCAGCGCCTCGACGAGCAGGTCGATGGCGTTGATACCAGATGCGAGCGCGCTCCCTGCGTGCGCCTCGACGCCGTCGGCCCGTATGCGCCCGACGCCGATGTGCCCGCGCGATCCCATCAGGAACCCGCCGTCGCGTGCGCACTCCAGGCAGAGGCACCAGTCCGCGACCCGGGCGCGCTCCTCGATCGTGTGGCGGGAGAGGATGCTCCCCGCCTGCTCGTCGCCGCTCAGCACAACGGTTATCGACGGCAGCGGCGCTCCGAGCTCCGTGAGCGCCTCGAGGGCGCCGACCAGAACGACCAGGCCACCTTTCATGTCCGCCACGGCGGGGCCGATGGCGCGGCCCGCGCGCAGCTCGAGCCGCGATTTCCCGGCCGGCAGGGCGAGGGCGGCGTCGAGGTCTCCGAGCACCAGCAGCTCGCCGGGGCGCTCGCCGGCCCTTCGCCAGACCGACGGCCCGACCAGATCGTCGACCGGCACCCCGCCGCTCAGCACCTCCACCGCCCATGCCGGGGTGCTCTGCGGCGTCGTCGGCGTCACCCGTTCCGCGGAGAAGCCGATGGCGCGGAGCCGGCCGGCCATCCGCTCTCCCACCTCGCGCACTCCCGCCGGCTGGCTGGCGTGGCTCGGGATGGAGACCAGCTCGGCGAGGAGATCGAGCAGCTGCCCCTGCCTGCGCCGCAGCGCCTCGAGGAGGTCCGGGCCCATCGGCCGGGGGGTCAGCCGGCCGAGAGGGCCAGCCCCGGTGCCTGGCCGGGGGCCGGTGGCGCG
>DATADA010000127.1:0-6210 GCA_036258775.1 Candidatus Limnocylindria bacterium
TATTCTGTGCGCGCCGTGGAACGCTGGCGCACGATCATCGAGCCGTTCCGGATCAAGAGCGTCGAGCCGGTCCGCGTCACGACCGTCGAGGAGCGCCACGCCCGGCTGCTGGAAGCCGGCTACAACCTCTTCAACCTCCACTCCGACGACGTCCTGATCGATCTCCTGACCGATTCGGGAACCGGGGCGATGAGCAGCGACCAGTGGGCGGGCCTCATGCGTGGCGACGAGAGCTACGCCGGCTCTCCGTCGTGGTACCGCTTCCTGGAGGCGGTGACCGAGCTCTTCCCGTTCCGGCACGTCATCCCCACCCATCAGGGGCGCGCCGCGGAGAAGATCCTTTTCAGCGTCATCGGCGGCGCAGGGAAGGTGATCCCGTCGAACACGCACTTCGACACGACCCGCGCCAACATCGAGTTCACCGGGGCGGAGGCGGTCGACTGCGTCATCCCCGAGGGCCGCCAGCCCGCAGTCGAGCACCCGTTCAAGGGCAACATGGACACCGAGGCGCTCGACGCGCTCATCCGCGCGCGCGGCGCCGAGAACGTCCCCGTCGTCTTCGTCACGGTCACGAACAACTCCGGCGGTGGGCAGCCGGTCAGCCTCGAGAACCTGCGCGCCACGCGCGAGGTGTGCGATCGATACGGCATCCCGATGTTCCTCGACGCCTGCCGCTTCGCCGAGAACGCCTGGTTCATCAAGCAGCGCGAGCCGGGCTGCGCCGATGCATCGGTCCCCGACATCGTGCGGTCCATGGCGGCGCTGGCGGACGGCATGACGATGTCGGGCAAGAAGGACGCGCTCGCCAACATCGGCGGCTGGCTGGCGCTGGACGACGACCGGTGGGCCGAGGCGTGCCGCAACCTGCTGATCCTGACCGAGGGCTTCGTGACCTACGGCGGCCTCGCCGGGCGCGACCTGGAGGCAATGGCGCAGGGCCTGCGGGAAGTGGTCGACGAGGACTACCTGCGCTACCGGATCCGATCGACCGCCTACCTCGGCGAGGCGCTGCTCGCCGCCGGCATCCCGGTGGTGCGGCCGATCGGCGGCCACGCCGTCTACCTCGATGCGGCGGCCCTGCTGCCGCACGTCCCGGCGCTCGCGTTCCCGGGCCAGTCGCTGGCCGTGGCGCTCTACCGCGAGGGCGGGATCCGGGGCTGCGAGATCGGCTCAGTCATGTTCGGGCGCCATCCGGACGGGACCGAGTCGCCGGCGACGATGGAGCTCGTCCGGCTCGCCATTCCGCGCCGCGTCTACACGCAGTCGCACGTCGACTACGTGATCGAGGTCATCCGCTGGGTCGCGGAGCGCGCCGCTGATCTCGGCGGGTACCGGATCGTCTCGGAGCCGCCGGCGCTGCGCCACTTCACCGCTCGCTTCGAGCCGGTCCTGTGACCGACCCGGCCGTTTGACGTATCGCGCCGAAGACAGACGGCGGTTTCGCTCGCGTGGCGGACCGCCGTAGCCTGCGTCCAGGCTCGAGGACAGGGACGCGCCATGGATCTGCCCGGGTACCGCTCCGTCACGCGCAGGCTGGATCACTTCGCACACCTCGGGGACCGCCCCGATGACGATCCCGATCTGGCGGTTCGCAAGCGCGCGCTCGCGCTGACCGCGCTCGGGCTCGTCCCCGCGACGCTGGCATGGGTCGTCGCCGGACTCGTCCTCGACCGACCCCTGCTGGTGCTCGCCTCGCTCGGTTTCGCGGCCGTGCTGGCGGCGTCGATCATCCATCTCGCCCGCTCGAGGCACTTCGACGCGGTCGTCCGAACGCTCCTGCTCGCCGGCCTGGTCTACGTGGCAGTGAGCCACGTCGCGCTCGGGGGCTTCGTTGCCGGCGGCGGGAGCCTGGTGTGGGGCGTCATCGCCCCGGTGTCGGCCGTGCTGTACCTCGGCCCGAGGAGCGGGTTGCTCTGGCTCGGCGCGTTCGCGGCGCTCGTCATCGGGGCGGTCGTCCTCGACGGCGCCGTGCGGTCGAGCATCGCCGCGTCGTGGCCGGCCCCTCCCGTCTGGCTCGTCGCCTACAACATCCTCGGCCCGGCTCTGATCGTCCTGCTGCTGACCCGATACATCGATGGCGAGCGCCTCGCGGCCCAGCGGCGCTCGAGCGCGATCCTCCTCGACGTCATGCCGGCGACCATCGTCGACCGGCTCGCCGGCGGGGACCGCTTGATCGCCGAGCGGCACGAGTCGGTCAGTGTGCTGTTCGCCGACGTTGTCGACTTCACGCCATTCGCGGAACGGACCGACCCGGGCGAGATCATCCAGCTGCTGAACGCGCTCTTCTCCGCGTTCGACCGTCTCGCGAAGCAGCACGGCGTCGAGAAGATCAAGACGACCGGTGACGGCTACATGGCGGTCGCGGGCGCTCCGATCCCGCGCGCGGACCACGCCGACGCCGCGCTGCGCCTGGCCCTCGCCATGCACGCCGAGGTGCGGGACAGGCAGGTCTTCCGCAAGCGCCAGGTGAGACTGCGCATCGGGATCGCCAGCGGCCCGGTGATCGCCGGCGTGATCGGCCGCGACAAGCCGGCGTACGACCTGTGGGGCGACACGGTGAACGTCGCGAGCCGGATGGAGTCCTCCGGCTCCGCCGGCTCCATCCAGGTGACGCCGGCTACGCACGCGCTGCTCAGCGATTCGTACCTCTGGCGGCCGCGCCACGGAGTCCCGATGAAGGGCAAGGGCGAGATGACCACCTACGTCCTCGATGCCGCCGCGCACGCCATGGACGACGTGCCTGCCGATGCTGATCGATCGGCTGGGCGAATTCGCGGTGCGGAGCCGCGGCAGGTCCTGGCCCACCCCGTCCGCCCCTGATCCGTCGGGGACGCCGGTGGCGGCCCGTCGGCGCGCGCAGGAGCGGCTCGCGTGACCACGGCCGATGCATTGGGCCGGGTGGGCCGCCCGGCGGCTCTCGGCAGCCTGCTTCCGACAGATTCACACCCTGTGAGCGTCAGGAGCCGGCGGTGCCTAGCTGAACCGGTTTATCGGTTAGGTGGCGTGAATCCGACGGGATCTCGCCCGCAGTTCCCGCCTGGCGCACGCCTCATGTGAAATTGTCCGAGTCCGAGGGGAGGCCGGTGGCGCCCGCAGCTCAGGCGATCTCGAGCTCGGTGACCCACTTCACCCACTCGAGCCCGCGGCGGTCCGGCGCGACGAGGCGGCACGGCGCCCCGTTGCCGTGGGCGAGCGACTGGCCGGCGACGTGGGTCGCCAGCAGCGCGCCGCGCGCCTCGTCGAGCGGCAGCCTGGCGTACCAGCCGGTCACCGAGCGCACGACGGCGTGCCGGGCGCCGGGGAGCGGCTCCGCCGCATCGAGGACGGCGCCGACCGGCGTCCCGCGCCAGGAGGTGCGCATGACCCACCCCGACGTGCAGTCGAGCACCTCGTTCCGCTCCACGTGCCCGAGCGCGCCGAGCCCCGCCAGGTCGAGCGACAGCGGCCGGCGCACGCGGCCCCCGACCGTGAGCCGCCAGGCGCCGGCATCGATCGGCTGCGTCGACTCGCCGAAGAACGTGGTCGGCGGCGGCACGCCGCCGTCCGGCAGCCAGCGCGAGCCGGTGAAGCGCCGCACCCCTCCCTGAAGCCGATCGGCCGTCTCCGCGGCCAGCCAGGCGAGCACCCCGCCGAACCCGAGCGCGGTGCCCGCCATGAGCGCCCGCCTCGACACGAGCCGTCCTTCGCGGCGCGGGTTGCTCCCGGCGCGGCGCCGTCGGGCGGGCACGAGAAGCCGCCAGCGTCGCGGAGCGAGGTGCAGCAGGGCGAGCGGCAGCAGGGCGAGGGCCGCCCAGACGTGGAGCGTCAGGATCGTCCACGGCCCGGCGGTCAGGATGCGACCGCTCGCCACCCAGGCGAATCCGCCGGCGAGCGCCCCGATCGTGAGCACCGCGAGCACCGACGCCAGCGCCAGCTCGCGCCATCGCCCGCCGGCCACCGCACCCGGCACGCTGCGCCGCAGCTTCACGGCGACGGCCACGGCGAGCAGGCCGCCGAGGATGCCGTGCGCCACGAAGAGGGGAGCCGTCGGCGGCGAGCCGGCACGCAGCGAGAGCAGGCCGGTGACGATCTGCGCCGCCACGAGGGCGGCGAGCAGCCGGTCGAGCGCAGCGGTCGTCATCGGGATCTTCATGGCGCCATCACCGTCCGCTTCGCGGCCCGTGCGGCGGGAGGTGGCATACGATGGGCCCGATGGACCCGGGCCGTCGTCGAGGCATCCTGGCCGCCGTCGTGCTCGCGTCGGGAATCGTCTTCCTCGACTCGACCGTCGTCAACGTGGCGCTGCGGGCGATCGGCGAGGATCTGCCGACCAGCCTCGTCGGGGTCCTCGAGGGCCAGTCGTACGTCGTCAACGGCTACCTGCTGACGCTGTCGGCGCTCCTCGTGCTCGCCGGGGCGCTGGCCGACTACCACGGGCGCCGGCGCATCTTCCGCATCGGCCTGGTCGGGTTCGGCGCGACCTCGGTGCTCTGCGGCCTGGCGCCGACGATGGAGGCGCTGATCGCTGCCCGTCTGCTGCAGGGCGCCTTCGGGGCGCTGCTGGTGCCGAGCTCGCTCGCCATCATCACGGCCAGCTTCGACGGCCCCGAGCGCGCCCGCGCGTTCGGGATCTGGGCCGCCGCCTCGAGCGCCACGACGATCCTCGGGCCGCCGCTCGGCGGCTTCCTGGTCGACACGGTCGGGTGGCCGGTCGCCTTCCTGATGAACGCTCCGCTCGTGGCGGTGGCCCTCTACTTCGCCACGAAGAGCGTCCCGGAGAGCCGCAACGAGGATGCGACGCGCGCCTTCGACTGGCTGGGCGCCGCCGTCGTCGCCGTCGCCGTCGGAGGCCTGACGTACGGCGCCATCCGCGGCGAGCAGACCGAGTGGACCGATGGCTCGGCGTGGGCGGCGCTGGCGCTCGGCGCCATCGCCACGCTCGCCCTCTATCCGCTGATGCGCTACCGCGAGCACCCCCTCGTCCCGCTGCGGCTGTTCCGCTCGCGGAACTTCAGCACCACGAACCTGTCGACCTTCCTGATCTACGGCGCGCTGTACGTGACCGCCTACTACCAGGCGCTCTTCTTCCAGTCGACGCTCGGCTACTCCGCGACCGGTGCCGGACTGTCCGGCCTGCCGATCAGCGTCATGCTGGCGCTCTTCTCGACGTCGATCGGAGGCCTGGCCGGGCGTGTCGGCGTGCGATGGTTCATGGCCGCGGGGCCTGCGCTCATGGCGCTGGGCCTCGCCTGGCTGGCGCGCATCCCCGCCGACTCGGAGGCGTGGGTCGCGGACCCGGGGCGGCCGGCCACGCTCATCCCGCCGGCCGGCTACCTGGTCGACGTGCTGCCCGGGGTGATGCTGTTCGCGGTGGGGATCACGATCCTGGTCGCGCCGCTGACGACCGCGCTCATGACCTCGGTGCCGGTGCGGCACTCGGGGCTCGCCTCGGCGCTCAACAACGCCCTCAGCCGCATCGGCCCGCTCCTGGTCGGCGCGGTCATCTTCGTGGCGGTGAGCGCCGCCTTCTACGGCCGCCTCGCCGATGAGGTGCCGGGCCTCGACACGACGGCGGCATCGGTGCGCGAGGCGCTGCCTCCGCTGAACCGACCCTCGGCGGACGTGCCGCCGGAGCAGGTGGCCGCGGCGCGTGAGGCGTCGGCCCACGCCTTCCACCTCGCGATGCTCATCTCGGCGGGGCTGTGCGCGGCGGGCGCGGCGGTGAACGCGGTCGGCATCCGCGATCCACGCCCCGAGGAGGCGCCGCCGGTGACCGGGACGGCGGCCGCCGTCGGCGACTAGCCGGACGCTGGGCGGTGGTGCTCGGCCGCGGAGCGGCACGGGGCTTGCGCTCGGAGGGCTACCGCACCGCAACCGAAGTGGGGGACGTCCCATGGATGCCCTATCGCTGCTGAAGGAAGACCACGATCGGGTGAAGAAGATGCTCACCGACGGCGAGTCGACCACCGAGCGCGCCGAGAAGACGCGCACCGAGCTCTTCGGGAAGCTCAAGGAGGAGATGGAGGTTCACGAGCGGATCGAGGAGGAGATCTTCTACCCGGCGCTGAAGGACCACCCCAAGGCGCGGGCGATCGCGCTCGAGGGGTACGAGGAGCACCACGTCGTCGACCAGATCATGGGCGAGCTCGGACAGACCGACGTCACCGACGAGACGTGGGGCCCCAAGTTCAAGGTGATGAAGGAGAACATCGAGCACCACATCGAGGAGGA